>NZ_JBYUWC010000007.1:0-266732 GCF_058137865.1 Erwinia sp. 009765445 | reverse complement strand
ACCACGGGAATATATACGCAGGAAGTTATCGCAACCGTAAGAGAGAAAAGACGTCTGGATATATAGGGTCAAATCCAGCCAGTTGGATCAGGACTCTGACTTGTTGTGTTTTTAAAGATATGCCTGAAAAAGCTAACTGTATTGAGAAAGATCCTCTTTTGACTGTAGGTAACACCCGAAATGTACGGAGTTATTTCGAGTGAGTTATCTTTACATTTATATGTTATCTAACTTTTTTAAGAAGAATCATGAGAACTAAAGAAAGGCGGCGCACCCCTAATTAAGATTCGGACTACGCCGGACACACTCAAACCCGTTTACCACCAACAACGCCAATAAACTCCTGAATCTGCCTTTGCTTCCGGGCAGATAGCTTACAAACCTGCCTTAAAGACTTCATCAGCTCCGACTCTTCCGGCTCAGGCTGCCGGCTGGTGATAACCAGACAGCCATCCATCACCCGAACATCTACCTGAGTGCCAATCCCAAACCCAGCCATTGCCATCCATTTCCCTTTGAGATTCAGCGATGGGATCTTCTCATAATCTGGGAAGGTGCTCGCATAGCTCACTTTTATCCGGCGCGATGCATGGCTCGTCACTTCATTCGTTACTGCTTCTGCACTACAATCTCGCTCAGCCATAATAACTAGTCCTGTAGTTGTTGTGGTTAGCGGTGTGGATGTGTTCCCGCACATTCACATCGCGATTAAATAACCCTGTTAATATAACCAGTAACTAAAGTCATATCAGGCGTGAATTAATTCTAGTTCTAAAACTATTAAGCCGATCGCAAATTTAATGAAAAACATGAAAGGTTAAAATAACGATTTTTTCAGGTTTAAATATGTACTATTTCAGCGAGTCTTCTTCAACATTGCATTCAACCAGGATTCCGACCCCCGACCTGGCCGTAAATCTCCGGTCTTCCACATATCGATGATATTTAATTTATCATTCAATCCAGCAGTAATCTCTTGTAACCCAGCTTCATCCATATCAGTAAAAACTCTGCCGTCCTTTTCCCGCTCGCCATTCCCGTATTTAAACGACAAATACCACACGCCACCCGGTTTTAACGCTTTTGCCAGCGACGCCATAACTCCCGGCAACTCCTGCTCAGGAACATGCAGCAGGGAAGCGCAGCACCAAATCCCGTCATACCTCTCAACGGCGCTAACCTCCTGAAGCCGCATCAACTCCACAGGTTTCCCCGTTAACAATTTCGCCCGCTCAACCAGCTCCGCTGAAGTATCAAATGCCTCAACCTCAAAGCCTATTTCACTGAATGCTTTGGTATCGCGGCCAGAGCCACAGCCTGCATCCAGAATCCGCGCACCAGGTTGCAAATGAGCGAGAAAAGGCTGATACAACGCAGACATATCCACATCCACTGTATCCTCATAAAACCGCTGTGCGTTTTGCCGGTAGTAATCGTCATTCATCAGAAAATCCCGTCTCCTCGTACGGTGGGCTCCCACTCATGCAACAGCGTGTTTTTGGCCGTCTGCCAGCTTTGTTGCAGGAAATTATGCCTCAGCGTCGGCGTATTGCCTGTCTGCCGGATCAACGTTTCGCGCAGGGGCAAATGGCTGTTAATAAAATACTCGTTCCGATCATAAAGGCGTTCAAGCCATTTAATCTCAGGGACTTGGGCAAATTTTCCCTTAGCGCCACGATTACACTCCTGGCAGGCCAGCACCAGGTTCCAGACGCCGTCCAGGTTGCTGAGGCTGTCATTCAGGATAAAGGGCAGGAAGTGATCGACGTCAGCCATGCCTTCCTCTCCCGCTGCCACGCTGATTGGGCGGTAGCAGTAAAAGCAGTAGCCTTTCTGGTAGCCGTTCAGGCTGTTGCGGCAACTGGTGATCGTGATGCGCCGGTTGTTCCGCCGGCTGAAGAGCATCTTGCTCTCGCTATCGTATTCAACGGCGATCAGGTTACGCGATACGCCCATCGCCCAGGCCTCTTCCACCAGACGCCAGCGCGCATCGGTTTCCTGAATCAGGTTGGGGAACTGATCGTTTTCGGTAAGGTAGTAGTAATTGTCGGTCAGGCGAATGCCTTTTTCCGTTTTGCGCTCGTCCAGGAAAAAGCGCTTGCCGATCTCAGCCTGATTAACATTATGGAAAGCATCAATCACGTTGGCAAAGCCCCGTTTCACGGTAATGCCAGTCAGCTGTTCTTCGCTAATCTCACCGTTATTGAACTGCATGCAGGCGTCCAGAAACTGGCTTCGCTTGCTGGTGATTTGCTTTGGGGCCTGTTTCAGATGAGCACACAGATGGCGGGCAAAAGGGGCGGCCAGCGCCTCAAGGGTTATCAGGTCATTTCCCGGCTGCTTCAGGTCATACAGCGCATGGGCGAGGGCGAATTTATAGGAGGCGACATTCTTGCCGAAAAGGATCACCCCGCGCCAGTAGTGCTCGAGTTTGGGATCGGCCTGATAAAAACGCATGCAAGGTCCTGTTTTGTGAGGCTGCTCGTAAAAATCAACGTAACAGGATCACATAACAAAACTCGTCGGTTGTAAACCGAAAAGGCTCAAAGTCTGGCCAACTTTTATTGGCCATCACTATCACTGTAAAGCTATAGCCTCACTAAAATTTAGTCACCGGAACCTCGTATTATTTCGAAATCTGGCAATTCTGGATTGCAATCTTCTCTCGCCTCACAATCTCTGGCAGAGACGCTGGATAGCGTTTAGCCGCATCGCTAAGATAGCTTCGGAATTCTTCAAATGGACTTGATGAAAATGAAAATTTCTACCGCGCTTGTCATCATGCTGCTTCTTACAGGCTGTGAGCTGAACGATCCGCGGCCAAAGGTTTACCCGGCTCAGGTCTCGCTGATAAACAACAACGTTTGTATGTCAGTTCCTGCGGAAAAGGGGGAGTTTATCGTCTCGTTAAATATCGAGAGTCAGGAGAAAGAGAAGTCACTCCGTAAACACTTCACTGATGGCTCTCACCCTGTTTATATCTTGCCGGAACAATGTATCCCTCTCTATGGTTATCAGTTTGAGGCTGACCGCCCCTATGGCCTGTCCATACAGCTTGAAAAGAAAAGAGGACAGATTAACGGGGGGGCAGGCCGTACTTTTAGCGCCTCATTTATATTGGCAAAGGTAGAGGGTAACGCGCTAATATTGAGAGCAATTCAGTAATAAAAGGAAGTCAAGGTGCGTGTATTTTTATGTCATATGACGATGTATTGAGGCATGTAGACTCATTGCAGATTCGGCATTAATATTCATCAACATGGATAAAAGGAACCAGTAATGATGGAAAAGGATATCAAAGAAGGGACATTACGCCTCCTCACCCTGGGAGAGGTAGCTTTGGCGCGTGGGGTGTTTGGTCGTTCAATCATCTACCCCAAAGTCTGGATACACTGTGACAGCTATCTGCCACTTGGGCTTCAAGGGAAAAATGTAGGGATGTCGCCAAATGGTGAGATCTATTTCAGAAAAGAACAGTATTCCCCTGATTTTTCCTCGATGTCGGATTTTCGCAAACAACACTTCTTCATCCATGAAATGGCTCATGTCTGGCAGCATCAGAAGGGTATGTGGGTGAGAATGAGAGGGTTGTTTAGCTGGGCGGCCAATTATAGTTATAAACTGGATGTTAACCGGGGGATTAATAATTATTCTATGGAGCAGCAGGCGCAAATCATAGCTGACTACTTCATTCTGGAACGCTATGGCTATGAGCGTTGGCTTTCCGAAAGGAATTATACGATCTCCTATAATGGCCCCGCTGATAAAGATATAAAAGAAAAATACAGAGCCGTACTAAAATCTTTCTTCCAGCAGAGGTAAACGCCATGAAAAAATTAATAACAATCTTTTCAACCCTGTTGCTGGTTGGTTGCCCTGGAGCGGGTGATCGTTACTACCCACCGGAACATGCTGAAGTAGCAATCAGAAATAATGCCGTATGTGTTACGGTTTCGCCTGAAGGTGATGAAAAAGTTCAGAGCGTACTTATTCACAGAAATGAATCAAATCAACAGGTGAAAGATACGTATATTGATAAAAGTTATTTTCTTACCAAAGATGACTGTATCGGAACTAATGGCTATAAATTCTTAACCGGCGTTCCTTATACCGTATCAGTAAATTTAAACTCAAAGAAAAAAGCCGATAAGAAAATTTTCCCCTCAAGCCGTCTGTTTATCACCGAATTCTCCCTGGAAACAACCAGAGGGCAATTAAGCATTGAGAGGTAGGGGATAGCAACCAGGCGGCGACCCCAATTCATCGCCGTCCACGCAAATACCCCAGCTCCCGGACAGGCCAGCCGTTCTCCGGAAAAAGCCACAGCCTGATGCTGTATAAATGGATCAGCGGCGTGAAGATCTCTTCAGCCTCAGCTGCCAGAACTTCCATCTCCAGCAGCAATATATCCAGTTCATCCAGCAGGCCGGGATGCGGTGCTGCTTTCAGCGACTTCATCCGGCGTTTCAGAAACAGCGCCAGCTCGTGGAACATCTGCCCGTTATCGATGTGGTAGTTCCCCAGAACGTCCCGGTTGCGGGCGTAGTAGTCATAGCAGTTCACTCCCAGCCATACCTCTGTCACAAGGTTGCCCGACGGCAGCAGGTCAGGATGCGGATCGAGACGCATGCGCGGCAGAATGATGTTTACTCTCTCCAGCATACCGGTGATAAATTGCTGACGTGCCAGCAGGGAAGAGCCGTTGCGCTCCATCTCCTTCACAAAACGCAGCAGTTCGCGTAGCCCTGAACGTACCGCCCGTCGGGCCGTCCACGATGGCCGCTTGTTGCGGATCAACAGGGTAATCACCACGGCAAACAGTACGCCGGTCATTGAGGCGATAGCGTTATTAATCACTGCGGGCAGATCGGGCTTGAGGTCATGGCTCATGCCGATTAAGCCCGGGATCTGGATGGCGACGCTCAGGCCGATCATATTGGTGGCCGGATTCGCAATCACCAGCCCAAGCAGGATCAGCCCCGGCGTCAGGCAGATCATCAGGGCTTCAAAGGTGATGGCGCCAGGGATCAGCACCGCCACGTACAGCACGCTGATAACGACGGAAATCACCACGCCTTTAATAAACAGCTTCATTGAGTTGCCTGGTGTATCTGCGTTAGCGAAAAAGGAGCTGAGGATCGCCGCCATCATCGGCGCGGTGGCACCATTATTCATGGCACTCCCCATCCAGAACAGGCAGGCGCCAAATGTTGCCAGGAAAGAGGTCAACGCGGAGAGCAGGACGAGGCCGGTATCAATATGAGGGCTCGACCGTTCTTTGCGGGCGAGGCTGGTATCGCCGGAGAGATCGCTGACCAGGTCGCTGACGCTCTGGTAAGCCCCGGCGATGCGCACAACGTCAGCAAGGCGCTCAAGCAGCCCGGTCAGCAGCAGGCATTCTCCCGTTGGCAGTTCTCCCTGTTGCCAGGCATGTTTCAGCTCTGCCTGGCAGGCGGATAACGTGGCCTGGATGTCGGCGGTGTCCTTGATGTGTTCACCGTCGTTCAGCCACATTAAAAACTGCTGAAAGGCCTGAGCGACCGTCTCTGGAAAGTGGATCTGCAGCTGTGACATCTGGTGCAGACGCTGCTCAATGGCGGTCAGCGTGGGGATCAGGTACGACAGATGTTGATACTGCACGCTGACCAGGCGAATCAGCTTGCGCGCTGCGTTGCCCTCATAGACGCAGTGGGTGATCAGCACCTCGACCTGCTGCGGATATTGCGCCATGCGGATCAGGATCTCTTCCCGCTCCGGCGAGTTATCCTTCGTGATGCCGTTCAGCAGATCGCTGCACAGCTTGCGGCCGTTCTGATACCAGACGTTGACGCTCTGTTCCAGCAGGCTGCGCATCTTCACCGGGAATAACAGTCCGTGAATAAAGCTGCTGCAGGTCACGCCAAGTGTAATCTCCTCAATACGTGAAATCACTGTCCCGGTAATGGTCAGCGGCAGGGTTACGCCGGGAAAGCCCATAATTGCGGCGCTGTAGCCCGCCAGCATAAAGACATAGCTTTTCGGGGTACGATCGTGCAGCGAAAGATACAGGCAAACGCTGACCCACAGCGAAACACACAGGCTGAACAGCACCGGAGACTGCACGGTCTCGGGATAAATCAGAAAAACAAAGAGGCCACCCAGCAGAGTCCCCATCAGGCGAAAGACCGATTTGGAGAGGGTGGAAGCCGCGTAGAGTTGGGAAGAGACGTACACCGTGGTCAGTGCCCAGGCGGGTTTATCCAGATTGAGTTCAAGAGAAATATACAGAGCCAGAAAGGCGGCAAGGCAGGTCTTTACAGAAAAAAGAACGGCGTTTTTCGAAAACCACTGCATAACTGAATGGCTACCAGAGACGTGCGGAGTTGGCAGCATCCTGCCAGAATTAGCGGCCGGTTCATGGGGTTAACTACGTCAAATTGTTTCGTAATAAAAAAAGATATTCCCTGTCCGTTATTAATAGCAATATCAACTGTATAAACAATCTTAAGCAACGGTCTGCGCGGGTTCATTCAGGGGTATCAACCAGTTTGAACCCACTTGATTTATCAATGTTATTGACGTTACCCGTAACAATCTATCGATAAGGGTTGTCAATGATACAGATCAACTATGCGTTATTTAGTGGGCGAAAAACGGCGCTGAACCATAAAAAAGATTCGTAAAACAATCCCATGATTGTTTAAATCATCCTGACTGACCATTAAGGAGAGAGGGTGTGAAGAACAAATACAAAGCAGCACTGATCGTCACAGGCATACTGGCTGGCCCGGCGATGGCTGAGGACAAAGGCGTTTCTTTCTCCTATAAAGACTGGGAAGTGGCCTGTGACAACACGCTGACCTGCCGTGCCGCTGGCTATGATAAGGAGCAATGGCCTGAAGGGGCCGTTGTGCTCACCCGCCTTGCAGGTGCTGATACCCCGACGACTGTTGATGTCAGGGTCGATGAAACAGCGCAGCCTGTAAAAAAGCTGACGATGTGGCTCAATGATAAGTCTGTCGGGGATCTCACTGCTGCTGAAGACAGAGCCTGGCAATTATCTCAGACGCAAACACATGAGCTTATTCAGGCAGTTAAAGGCAAAGGTAAAGTCGAGTTCAGGGGAGGGCAGGCACCTTTTGTTCTTTCAAACCAGGGAGCCACGGCCGTGATGCTCAAAGCAGACGATGTACAGGGGCGAATCGGAACGCCGGGAGCGTGGGTCAAAACGGGAAATAAACCCGAAAGCAGCGTAAAGGACGCGATTCCCGCGCCCATTATTCAGGCTGCTAAAGTCAGTCACACCCAGCCCCGTGTTCTGGATAAAGCGGAAGTTGCTGCACTCAGACCCCGCCTGCTCGCCACGCAGAACGACGATATGGATTGCGAGCGTATGCAGTTTCCTGACGAACCCAGTGTTCATGGTCAGGTCGCCAAAGATGAGTTCATGTTAATTCCTCTCGATGATCAGCATTCGCTGATCTCCACGCTTTGCTGGCATGCCGCTTATAACCAGGGGCATGCTTACTGGGTAATCGACAAAGGCCTGGCAGGGAAGCCCGTGATAGTGACTAACCGTGGAACAAATTATCAGGAAGGCGTTATTTCGAATTATTTTTTGGGCAACAGTATGGGCAACATAGCGACGACAGAAGAGTGGGTATGGGATGGAAAAGCGTTCCGTAAAAGCCGCCTGGCGCTCTACCGGACTGTGAGTACAGAAGGTGGCTGGGAGATGCCGGAATGGGTGACAGAAGTGAAGCCTGCGCTTTAACGGTTCTCTTCTGGGATTGGCATGATGAGGTGAATCATGATTGTAAAAGTTAATGCAGCAAGACGCAGTGGGCTCTCATGTAATGTGCAGATATCGAGAGGCGAGCAACTCACTGCCCGTATCCTGGAAGAGTCTGAGTGGCTGACGGCCAGAGAGCTGTCAGAAAAAGCCAACTTCCAGAATTCGAATCCCAGCGCGGGTCCGAACCGCTGGAAGTCTGCCGGTAGCATCTTTGCGTTGCAGTTAAACGGGAAAGATAACTACCCGTTATATGCATTAGATGAAGGATTCCGGCCTGTTCCCGTCGTTAAACAGGTCATTTCACTGTTTGGTGAAAGGAAAACGCCGTGGGGGTTAGCCATCTGGTTTGGTTCTGCGAATAGCTGGCTGGGGGGCAGCAAACCAAAAGATATGCTGACCACTCAGCCGCAGCAGGTTCTGCAGGCAGCTCAGGCGGAGTTGGACGGCGGTTCTCATGGCTGAGCCAGACCAGCAATGAAGCGAGATTTGCTGAAGTGGTACCGGATCAGTTTTGAGTCGTATTTTCTGTTTGTGGGTCAGGCTCTGCAACGTTTCTGAACCCCCTGACGGGTTCTTCAGCTTGCAGTACAGGCTCTCTGGCAACAGATGTTGTAAGGGAGCTAACGGCAGGCCTGCCGCCAGGCGGAATCTAAATGGGATTCCATGCCGCATTCCTGCCCTTCAGTGCCCGAAAGGCCGTGGTCGATCACCGCTCGGGCCACCTGCTGTTTGTTGATGGTGGCATGCTGGCTGCGGTTTAAGCTGTTCCGGCAGCTCACGGCCGCCGGTTGTCATCCTCAGACTTCACTTCTGCCCATATATCTCTCCTTCGCCAGCGACAGCGAAATGGCAACATCCAGAACCGGTGACGGCGGCAGATAATTGGCCTCGCCCAGCGCCTGCATACTGGCGATCAGCGGATTATCGTGACCCAGCGCGTGGTCCGCCAGCAGCGATCCGGCAACGGTTTGCTTGGCGATCCCCGCCCCGTTGCAGCCGCTGGCAGTATAGATATTCTTGCCGAGTGCGCCCCAGACAGGCGCGCTATTCCTCGTCACGCTGATGGTGCCGGACCAGGTGCGGGTCAGCGGCACGTCGGTCAGTTGGGGGTAAATTTTGTTGAAGGTCTGCTGGTGTAGCCGGGTTGCCCGCCACGTCTGTTCTGCGGTGATCCTGCCGTTCAGCGCCGGAATAACATGCTGACGGATCAGGAAACGGCGATCCCGTGTGTAGCGGATTGTCGCTCCTGCTATCGCATTCACCGGCGTCAGTCCCCAACTGCTCATTTCAGGGAGTCTCTGACTCTGTTCGGCGGTTAATGGTGCGGTAAAACTGGCGAAGGTTGCCATGGCCGCCTGTCGGTTAGCCACCGGAGAAAGTGTTTTAGACAGGGCATTCGTCGCCAGCATCACCTGACCAGCCTTTACCGTGCCATAGGGGGTTATCACTCTGGCTGTCTTGCCGTACTCAATGTGCATCACCGGCGTGTAATCAAACAGAGTCACATTCTCTTGCAGGGAAGCTGCCAGACCGGCCACTAAACTGGCGGGATTAACCAGAGCGGCACCAGAGGTATAAATCCCTTTGGTATAGAAACGGCTCCCCAGTTTCTGGTACAGCCTCTCCCGGTCAAACAGGCGGTATGGCTCGTCCATTGCCTCAAGATTATTGATATATTCGCGCAGAATCCGATTGCTGGTGACATCAACCTGACAATGGAATTTCCCGGTATCCTCCCATTCACAGTCAATGCCGTGCAGGGCGGTCAGTGCAGCTAACTGGCGGCTTCCTTCCTGCAGCAGTGAACGATAGCTGTGGGCCTTTTTAAGCTCGGCGGTGGAGCTGCCTGTATTATGCGGCAGGCTGATAATAAAACCTGAATTCCTCGCCGAGGCGCTTTCTGCCGCGCAGGTGGCATCCAGCATAACAATCTTCAGGCTGGGATCGAGGCTGGCCAGCCTGCGGGCAAAGGAAAGCCCGGCAAAACCGGAGCCAATAATGACCCAGTCGGCATCGGTATTGCCAGCCAGTGAGGGGCGAAAAGCGGTGCAATGCTGGTCGTTCAGCCAGCCGTTCCTGTTCTGGTTGAAGGGCAGAGTTGCAAATTCCATTTTTTTATCATCCTTGTTAAATCATCTTTCCTTAAAAGCGTCCGCTCTGGCCGATTCTAAATATTTTGTCTCTGACAGGCCACAAAATAACCCCGAATTTGTCACGGACTCCACTTCCCTGTGGTGTCTCGCAGAATTAATAAGATCGACGCGATGGCCCCGCTGTCAGCCCCTCTCTGAACAAGGCCAGCCTGGCATCCAGCGCCTGAGTATAAAGCATCGTATCCACACCAACGGCGACAAAGTTAGCCCCCCATCGCAGGCATTTTTTTGCCATTTCAGGATCAACGGCAAGAAATCCAGCCGCTTTTCCCGCAGCCCGGATGCGGCGGATGCTCTGCTCAATAATACGCTGCACCTCCGGATGACCGGCATTGTCCGGATAGCCCAGCGAGGCAGAAAGATCGGCCGGGCCGATAAACACCCCGTCAATGCCGTCCACTTCCAGAATCTCATCCAGATTTTCCAGCGCGGTTTTGCTCTCTACTTGCACCAGCAGGCACAGCTCCTCATTAGCGCGCGCCATATAATTCTCCACCCGTCCCCAGCGGGCTGCTCTGGCGACGCTGGCTCCCACGCCGCGCTGTCCGAGCGGCGGATAGCGGGTGGCATCCACCACTTCTCTGGCCTGAGCAGCGGTATCCACCATCGGGATCAGCAGCGTGCGGGCGCCAATATCGAGGATCTGTTTGATCAGGCTGCGGCTCCCTTCCAGCGGACGGATCACCGGCTGGCTGGCATAGGGCGCTACGGCCTGCAGCTGGAGATAGAGATCCTGCACGGTATTCGGCGCATGTTCGCCGTCAATCAACAGCCAGTCATAACCGGAAGTAGCTGCAATCTCCGCCATATAGGAGGTGCTGCTGCTGAGCCACAGGCCAATCTGCGTTTCACCTTTGCGTAAACCGGTTTTAAAGGGGTTGGCTAAGACGTCATTCATAGGGATTCCTTTTTGCTTAACGATTCCTGGCTGCGGGCCGGTTGCGGGCTGGTCTGCAGGCTGAAGATGATCGCCGAGCCGACAATGGCGATTGCTGCCAGTGCCAGCAGACCGGCCGCGCCGCTGCTGAACTGAGCATCGGCATTAACGCGGATCAGCGGAGCGAGGAAGCCGCCAATCGCGCCAAACAGATTGATAAATCCAATTCCGGCGGCGAGGGCGGTGCCGGAAAGCAGCTGAGTCGGCATGGCCCAGAACACCGGCTGCACGGCAATCACACCAACGGCCGCAACGCACAGCGCGGCAATCGCCAGCACCGGACTGAGAAGGCCGGACAGCCCGACGGCGCACCCGGCAACCAGCAGCGTGACGGCGGCAATCTTGCGGCGTTCGCCGGTTTTATCGGAGTAGCGGGGGATGTACCAGGTGCCTGCCAGCGCAAAGATCCACGGAACGGCAGTGACCAGCGAGGCGGCAAAGCCGACTTTGGTGCCCATCAGCTCCGCAACCTGGGTCGGCAGGAAGAAGATCAGATCATACACGCCAATCTGGATGGTCATGTAGATCAGCGCCAGCTGCCAGACACGGCTGCTACGCAGGGCATCGCTGAAGCGTGAGGTGATTTTGGTTTGTTCCTCTGCGGCCAGCTCTTTGCTGAGTGCCTCTTTCTCTTCTGCATTCAGAAAGCGGGCGTTCTGCGGCGTGTCGTCCAGCCAGAAGAAGGTGAAGACACCGGCACCGACCGCCAGCCCCCCTTCAATGATAAACATCCAGTACCAGCCGGGATGACCGGCCACGCCGTGCATCTCCAGCAGCGCGCCGGAGAGCGGCGAGCCCAGCGTCAGGGCCAGCGGAGCACCCATATAGAACAGTCCCATGATGCCGGCCCGCTGACGCTGCGGGAACCACTGCGAAGTCAGGTAGATCATGCCGGGAAAGAAGCCCGCTTCGGCCGCGCCCAGCAGCGTTCTCACCAGCAGGAATTTTGCCTCTGTATCGGCATAAGCCATCGCGCTGGAGAGCAGCCCCCACAGCAGCGTGGTTACGCCGATCCATTTGCGGGCACCGAACTTGCGCATCAGCAGGTTGGCGGGGACGCCAAGCAGGGCATAAACCACAAAAAAGATCCCAGCGCCCAGCGCATAGGCTTCGTTGCTCAGGCCGGTGTCCATCTGATAAGTCTCTTTGGCGAAGCCGATATTGGAGCGATCCAGAAACGCCAGCACGTACAGCGCCAGCATAAAAGGGATCAGCCTGGCGCGGTTCTTCTTCACCACGCGATCGAGTGTAGTCATGGCAGTCAAAGCCTCGTTGTATGCCTTCAGGCGTCACGATCCGGCAGATCGCAACGCCCGTCTGGTCAGTGGCTGTAGGGCCGTTGCAGGTTGCAGTCGCGGTTCAGCTCCACGCCAAAGCCGGGCTCATCCAGCACCGATTTATGCAGGCGACCGTTCTCTGGTACCGGTTCATCCAGCAGGATCGGGTCGAACTGCGGGCGCAGCGAGGCGCAGTCCGGGCTGGTCATCAGGAACTCGCTGAACGGCGTGTTGGTGAAGGTGATCACCGCGTGATGGGAATAGACCGACGAGCCATGCGGCACAACCAGCTGTCCGCGAGCTTTGGCGATGGCGGCGATCTCGACCAGCGTGGTCAGGCCGCCGCACCAGCCAACGTCCGGCTGCATAATATCGATGCCGGTTTCCGACAGGGTCTGGAAGGATTGCAGCGTGCCGTGATGCTCGCCGCTGGTGATCATCATTCCGGGCGGGGCATTGCGTTTTAATTCACGATAGCCCTCAAATTGCTGCGGCGGCAGACACTCTTCCAGCCATTTCACGTTGTAAGGCGCACAGCCATGAGCCAGTTTAGTGGCAAAGTTAACGTCCTGGCTCATCCAGCAGTCCAGCATCAGCCAGAAGTCCGGGCCGCATTTTTCGCGGTAGTGCGCCACGCGCTCCACCTCTTTGCGGATACCGGCATCGCCATCGTGTGGCCCCCATTGCACCGCCATTTTTCCGCCGATAAAGCCCATCTCTTTCGCCAGGTCCGGACGCGCACCGGTGGCATAAAAACGGATTTCATCACGCACCGCGCCGCCCAGCAGTTTGTAAACCGGCAGCCCGACAACTTTGCCGAACAGATCCCACAGCGCCAGGTCGATGCAGGAAAGGGTGTTCATCACCAGCCCGCCAGATCCGGCGTAGTACATCGTGGCACCCAGCATCTGGTCGTGGATCAGTTTGATATCGCTGACGCACTTGCCCTCGATAAAGCGGTTGAGGTGTTTCTCGACAATAAAGCAGCCCATCTCTCCCGCCGTGGAGACGGCAAAGCCGGTCTGGCCGTTATCGGCTTCCACTTCCACCACCAGCGTGCCGAGCACGTTGATGCCAAACGACTGGCGGGACTGCTCATACTGTTTGTATTTGCTCATTGGCGTGGCGACATGGTCATCAATCCAGTGATGAGCGCCCTGATCGTGATAGTCACCGCCGCCGCTGCCTTTCTCCGCCGTTGCACCGCCGGTGAAGTAAGCACGCACGTGTTTTATTTTAGGTAGGGACATAGAGGTATTCCTTTCAGAGTGAGGAGGCTTTCAGATCGAACGGACTGTGCCAGCCAAGCAGGCGGGAGACATCTTTGGCACAACTGATGGTTTTGCCGGCAAAGAGTTCGCGATTGTCTTCGGTGATTTGCAGGCGGGTGCCGACGGCGGAAATGGCCGCGGTCAGCTCATTGCGGGCGTTAAAGACCGGCGCTGCCACGCAGCGGACATCGCTGTAGTCCTCGCCGTTGTCATAGCTCCAGCCCTGGCGACGGATTTTGTGTAACTCTTCACGCAATTTCTCCGGCGTGGCCAGCGTGGTGGGCGTGGCGGCTTCAAAACGCAGCTGCTGGATAATCTGCTCCTGCTGCACTTCGCTCTGCCAGGCCAGCAGGCACTTACCGATGCCGGAGCGATACAGCGACAGGCTTTTCCCCTCGTGCGAGCGCACGCTGATGGTGGAGGAGGACTCAACCTTGAGAATGTACCAGGCATTGTCATGATTAATGATGCCGAGGTGGCAGAGCAGGTTGGTCTCTTCCATCAATTGCGTCAGGCGATTTTTGGCGATATCGCGCAGGTCGAACTGGCTTAGGGCATGGCCAGCCAGCTCCACTAGTTTGGTCCACAGGCAATAATTGTCGCGGCTGTCGGTGGAAATAAGCCCCTGATTTTTCATTTCGCCCAGTAATAAATAGGCGGTGCTTTTCGGCAATCCTAAGGCCGCAATAATGTCGGCGGCGGGACTCGGGCCTTTACAGGCGAGAAAATTGAGAATATCCATCGCCCTGGTGAGCGCCGGAACCTTGGTTGTTTCCATTATGCTGGACTCCAGTCTTGTTCGCTGGAATGAGTGTTGTCGGACGGAGGGCTGTTTTATGTGACTGCTATCAAATAAAAAAGGCGAAGAGGAATTAGCGGAATTTTTCCGTGCAGAAGTGTGATCGCTGCCAGAGAATTTATTGCGGCGAGTACAACCGGTTGTACTAAATTGGGCTGCTCAGGGGAAGGCGGGCGGGAAAAAACAGGAAACTGACGCCCGATGCAGGCGTCAGTTTGAAGGTTGGTTGGCCTTTTAGAAGAGCTGGCGATAAAGCTCGGTAATATCGGCCAGCGAGGCGTCACGGGGATTGCCACCGGTGCAGACATCATCCAGCGCAGCCTGCGCCAGTGCCGGGATATCTTCCTCCTTCATCCCCACATCACGCAGCCGGGCAGGAATACCGACATCGGCCGAGAGTTTTTTCACTGCCTCAACGGCGGCGACTCTGACTTCGCTTAGCGTTTTACCACACACGCCCGGCACGCCCATCGCACGAGCGATATCGCGGTATTTCTCACCGGTATAATCTGCATTCCAGGCCATCACGTGTGGCAGGATAATGGCATTAGCCACGCCGTGCGGCACGTTATAAAAAGCCCCCAGCGGATGTGCCATACCGTGAACCAGGCCCAGGCCGACGTTAGAGAAGCCCATTCCGGCCACGTACTGGCCCAGCGCCATATCCTCAACGCCTTTTTTCTCTCCGGCCACGGAGGCACGCAGCGAGCGGTTGATAATCTGAATGGCTTTCAGGTGCAGCGCATCGGTAAGTTCCCACGCGCCTTTGGTGGTGAAGCCTTCTATGGCGTGGGTCAGCGCATCAATCCCGGTGGCGGCCTTCAGCGATGGCGGCATGCTGGCCATCATTTCCGCATCGATAATCGCCACAATCGGAATGTCATGGGGATCGACGCAAACGAATTTACGGCGGTTTTCCTCGTCGGTAATCACATAGTTGATGGTTACTTCCGCGGCGGTTCCCGCAGTGGTCGGGATTGCGATAATCGGTACGGCCGGATGGCGGGTATCGGCAACGCCTTCCAGACTGCGCACATCGGAGAATTCGGGGTTATTAATAATAATGCCGATGGCTTTTGCCGTGTCCTGCGGCGAGCCACCGCCAATGGCGATCAGATAATCAGCCTGCGAGGTTTTAAAGACATCAACGCCATTTTTCACCACGGCGATGGTTGGATTAGGCACCACTTCGTCGTAAATGACGTAGGGCAGTTGGTTTTTATCCAGCAGCGCCGTGACTTTTTCAATAACACCCGCTTTTATTAATGTTTTGTCTGTGACCAGTAACGCTTTTTTTAAATTCCTTTGGGAAACTTCATCAACTATTTTGGCAATGGATCCGGGGCCGAACCAGGATGTTTCATTCAGTATCATACGGTGCAGCATTTTATTCTCCTGTAGAGTGGCAGTGTTCTTGCTGATTTTTTTCGCACTGCAGGAAAATATGCGGATCAATTGGCCGGGCGATATTGATTAAGATCACCTATCATAGGCTTTTCTACTCTGTTCACTGACTGAAAAGGATTCAGCCATGTTCCGCCTTCCCCTGTCTGCCGCCCTGATGCTCTGCTCCGTCACCGCGTTTGCCGATGCCAGCTCCCCCAATCCCGAATGCGCCAACATCAAAAACTATGCTGCCGCAGGCGATAAGGCTTACAAGGCAAAACAGTATGATAAAGCGCGTGAAAGCTACACGCAGCAGGTGGGCTGGAGCGAAAGCTGCCAGTTGTCGGAGAGCGCCATCGCCACGGCATACAACAATGTGGCACTGACCTGGGTCCGTCAGGGGCAGTATCTGAAGGCAAAAGCGTGGCTGACGATTAATGAGAAGGACGCCAAATCCCGGTACAACCTCGGTCTGATTAAGGACAAGCTGACGGCACTGCCGCAGCCCACTGGCCCGGGAGGAGAATACTGGCTGTATGCCGGGAAAGGGATGTGGAACAGCTATGAGGTGAAGGCAGTGAAAGGGGAGAAATACAAAGTCGCCTTTGATGGCGTTTATGCCGGTGGCAACGCGATGATGTATGGCCCGAATATCGGCGGTCTTGAGGGGGTGGTGGCGATTAAAGATAATCAGGGCACTTATCAGCAGCCGGATATTGGCAATGAGCCGGGGTGTGCCGTCAGCATGAATTTCACCCCTGCCAGCCTGCAGACTTCAGTCAAAGGGGATTGTGGTTTTGGCTTTAACGTCCGGGCAGAAGGGGATTATGTCCGCGTGAAGTGATGGTATCACGCTGCTCTTTCGGAGCGATTCTGTCAGACGCTACGGCCCCCAATTTTTGGAGGCCGTTTTAACAAAGAACGTTTCTGTCAGTTTGCTCAGTTATGTGCGTACTTGCCGGACACCTTGCTGCCCGGTTCCCCCGTCAGCTCATCTTCATCGGTGATTTCCGGAACCGGCAGGCTGGTCGCCACGCCCCAGCAGTAGCAGACCAGCGAAACGATCACTGCCAGGGTCATATCTATTGGTGAGCCGATCGCATTGATGCCGCCAAAGGTGCCGAGGTAAGAGACAGCCAGGATTAGCAGGTAATAGGCCAGCAGCCACCAGGCGCACTTCAGGTCACGCGCTGAGTTTTCGTTTTTCTTACCGAATACCGCATAGCCAATCCACGCCAGCACCAGAATCGGGATCAGGATGATATTCACTGACCAGCCGCTCCAGTAAATCAGCAGGGTACTGGCAACGAACGCCAGCGGGCTGAGAATGGCCGCCACCGGCAGGCGGAACGGACGGGCCATCCCGGGCAGGTGGCGGCGGAAAGCGCCAAGGCTGATCGGGCCGGGCATGTAGGTGAAAACGGTAGCGGAAGTCACGGCGCCAATCAGCCCGCCCCACACCTGGAACCCGGAAGGCAGCGTCCAGGCAATCGACAGGATCAGCGACAGCCACAGTGCGCCACGCGGCACGCCGGATTTGGCATCCACTTCCCCGAAGATTTTGAACAGATGGCCGTTACGCGCCCAGGCAAACAGCACGCGACTGGCACCGGCCAGGTAGATGTTGCCCGTACCGGCGGGGGAAATCACCGCATCCACCAGGATCAGGTTAATCAGCCAGGTGATCCCCAGGCTGCGCGCCAGGTCGGCATACGGCGACTGGAAGACTTTCTTCAGGCCGTCCCAGCCGTTAGCCGACAACGCCTGAGAAGGCACCGCGCCCATAAAGGCATACTGCAGGGCAATGTAGATCACAAAACTGACGGCGATGGCGATGAAGATTGCCAGCGGCACGTTGCGCTGCGGGTTTTTGGCTTCGCTGGCGAAGTCGACCGCCTGTCGAAAGCCGAGATAAGCAAACACGATGCCTGCGCCGGTCAGCGAGGTGAAGATGCCGTGCGCGCCGCCCGGAGGGGGTGGTGGTACATCCAGGTTTGCGCCGCTGAAGTAGAGGAACAGCGTGACGATAGTCAGCAAGGGCACCACAAATTTAAAGGTGGTGACGATGGTATTCACCCGGCCAAAGAAGCTGACGCTCCAGTAGTTCAGCAGGAAGAAGCCCACCAGCAGCAGGATCTGCACCGCAAAGCCAAGCGTTGTCGGGCTGCCGTCGGGATTGCTGACCGCAGGCCACCAGTACTGGGCATACTGGCGCACGGCTTCTACTTCCACGCCTGCGGTACTGGTGTAGGCCAGCAGGGAGCTGACGCCAATCACAAACCCGACCACGTTGCCGTGTGAGAAGTTAGGGTAACGCACAAAGCCGCCAGCACGCGGAATGGCGGCCGACAGCTCAGCAAAGACCAGACCGATTAACAGCACGATAATTGCGCCGAGGATCCATGCCCAGCCCGTTTGTGCCCCGGCGTAGCCTGAACTGGTCAGCGCTGCGTACAGCCAGCCGGAACCGATCATCGAACCGATCCCCAGCAGGCTGAGATCGACCAGCCCTAATTTTTGTTTAAATGCACCCTTAGCCATAAGAACCTCATGTTGTGATATCGTGGCTTATTTATTGGTTAAGCCATTCTGATGTGGTGTTGCGGTAAAAAGGGGTAAAAGCATATTGCATGCCAGAAAAAATAACCGTCCGGCCGTAATTAAATATCCGGATCAGGAGGGTGAAATATAAGGAGGTTTGTGGCTTGACTAAGAGTTTATTCTGGAGGGTAAATAGTAATGAAGTTATTTATTGTTCGCCTGCAGTGCGGGGTGCACTCCGATGATCCATTATTTAATAAATATAATGGAAATTTACAAAATGATATAATTGCGTCGCCCGGTAATAAGAATTAATTATTGCCGGGCGTGATGGTTTTTTATTCAGACATGATGCTGGCAGCTAATTGTGCACTGTCAGGGGTATTACCAATCAATTCGGTCAACAGGTTATTCACGCCGTCGCTCATCGCGGTGAAATGAGTCTGGGAAGAACGGGTCACCACGATAAACACGCCAACGCTGTACTGCGGCACCATCGCCATATAGGTGATAAAGCCACCGCCACCACCGGTTTTCTGGATAATGCCGGGGCGTCCGCCCTGCGGAGCCATATAAACCCACCCCATGCCCAGCGCCGAGGCTTTGCCCGGGACGTCCATGCCATCCACTTTAGTCAGCTGGTTACGCTGATAAATCATGGTCTGGATCCGGTCAGCCTGCGGCGAGCGCGCATGAACATCCGAAGAGAGGAACTGCTGCATCCAGCGGCCCATGTCGTCCGGTGTGGAGTAGATACCGCCGCTGCCAATGGCTGCCAGCGTGTTCGTGCACGGGCTGGCACCTTTCTCGGCCACCATCAGCCGTGAGCACTGATCGGGTGAAGGAGTGAACGTGGTGTCCTTCATCCCCAGCGGGCGGGTAATCTCACGCTGCAGCAGGGTGGGATAGGGCACACCGGCAGCACGCGACAGGGCATCGCCAAGCAAATCGAAGCCCAGATTAGAATAGGCTGCCTGAGTGCCGGGCGCGGCTTTCAGGCGGGCGGTTTCAATCCAGTTCCAGCGCTGGTTCGCGGTCGGCCAGACAAACACCGGCCGGTGAGGTTTACCACCGGGTTGCTCACGGGGCAGGCCGCTGGTGTGGGTTGCCAGGTTGATCAGGCGAATGGTCTGTCCGGCATAGTCCGGCACGCTGCTGCCACGCGGAGCGTATTTGCTCAGGGGGTCATCCAGCCGCACCACACCTTCTTCAGACAGCTTCACCAGCAGCTCGCTGGTCATCAGCTTGGTCAGCGAGGCGATACGGATCACCGAATCCTTTTGCGGCCGGACGCGGCTGCCGGGGCGCACCGAGCCCTGGCTGGCAAACACGCGCTGATTGGCGTCAATCGCCACCATCGCCATACCGGTCGCTTTGGTGTTGTAGAAGATATTCTGGGCGTAGCGGTCAACAATCTGAGACGCCAGCAGGGGATCCGGGGTGGTCTGGGCCGCCATCCCGCCCAGCGGAAGGGCAGCAACAAACAGCGCCAGCAAACGGTGAACAAAGGGTTTCAACGTGCGTGTATCCATCAGATTGAACAGAAAAGTACCCGTATAGTAATCTGTTTTTAACTGGCGTAAAAAGACGTCATCTGACTTTTTTTGGCGCTAAAGCATGTCTTGCCACAGGCCCCGCTTCGCTTGAGGGGCGGAATCCCTTCCGCCTGACGATCACCAGGCCAGAGCGCGGCCTTCGTTCTGCTGCTGGTCGTCGACCTTGAACACGCTGATGGCCTGCGACAGCTGCACCGCCTGTTCCTGCAGTGACTGGGCTGCCGCTGCGGACTCATTCACCAGCGCGGCGTTCTGCTGGGTCACCTGGTCCATCTGGGTGATGGCCATGTTGATTTCATCAATGCCGGTACTCTGCTCGTTACTGGCAATAGAGATTTCACCCATGATAGCGGTCACGCTGTTAACGCTGGCGAGCACTTCATCCATGGTGGTTCCGGCAATGGCAACCTGCTTGCCGCCTTCATCCACTCTGGCGACAGAATCTTCAATCAGCTGGGCAATCTCTTTCGCCGCAGAGGCTGAACGTTGTGCCAGGCTGCGGACTTCAGAGGCCACCACGGCAAAGCCACGGCCCTGCTCACCGGCACGGGCGGCTTCAACCGCGGCGTTCAGCGCCAGAATATTCGTCTGGAAGGCGATGCCATCGATCACGCTGATGATATCAACAATCTTTTTCGACGAGCCGTTGATCATGTCCATCGTGCTGACAACCTGCTTCACGGCTGCGCCGCTCTGCACGGCCACCTTTGAAGCCTGAGCCGCCAGTTCGTTAGCCTGACGGGCGTTATCGGCATTCTGCTTCACGGTGGAGGTCATCTGTTCCATCGCCGCAGCGGTCTCTTCCAGCGAGCTGGCCTGCTGTTCGGTACGGGACGAAAGATCCATGTTACCGGCAGAAATTTCGCTGGAAGCATTGGTGATCAGATGCGTGCCTGAGCGAACTTCGGTAACGATACTCAGCAGGTTGTCGTTCATGTTCTTCAGCGCCTGCATCAGCTGGCCGGTTTCGTCCGATGAAGTGACGTGAATGGCCGTACGCAGATCGCCAGACGCAACGTTCTCGGCGATAGTCACCGCTTCACGAAGTGGGCGGACAATGGAGCGGGTCAGGAACAAGCCAAGCACAATGGCAGCCAGTACTGCGAGGAAGGAGAAGATCAGCGTGATCTGGATAGCGGTTGACCCATCAGAAAGCGCCTTCGCCCCTTCAGCCTGCATCTGCTGAGACTGGGAGTTAGCAAACTGAGCGACCAGATCCAGATAGGCCTTCTGCGAAGGCGTCATCTTTAACAGCGCAAATTCGGCGGCCGTATCAGCATTTCCCGATTTGATCAGCTCGATCAGCTGCGACTTGGCGTTCTCAAAAACCTGCGCCGCGTCTTTCACTGCCTGAATTTTCTTGATCCCCACCGGGGTGGTCTGAATTTTAGCGATTTCAGCAACGATCTTATCCGTTCTTTGCGTTGCTTCCGCCAGCTGGCCAAAACGCTTGACGTTTCTTTCCGGGCGGGTGGTGTCAATCACCATGCCGCGTAAATATTTAATCTGGTCATTAACGCCGTCGCGCGCGTCAAATGACAATCTGACTTTGATGTAGCGGTCGTTGATAATGCTGTTAACGGCCCTGTTAATATTCCCTGTTTTGATAATTGCCGTGATACTGACAATGATCATCAGCAGGATAACCAGACCAAAAGCTGCGCCGAGGCGCACGCCGACTCTCATATTCTTCACAGATGCCATCGTGTTTATTTCCTTGCCGGTAGATAGAAATTCACTCTGAATTCAAGGGTGAGTAATTTTTATGCCCTCAGAGGCTATTAAAATCGGCAATGGTCGAAAAAACTTGATGTATATCTCACTTTTTTACACGAATAATTGATTACTGTGCCGGATCCACCTTCAGGTTTACCAGGCCGATACCCAACTTGCGGGCGGCGAAACCGTCAATGGAACCGTCCGCCGTCTCTTCCGGGGTGGGGGCATGGATCTCGATGGTCCGTGCCTGACCTGGGTTGCTGAAATGCAGTTTAACCGTGCTGTCGGTGGTTCCGAGGTTGAACTGCCGGCTCACTTCACCCACTTTCACTGTGAACGGATGCTGGCTGTTACCGCCATACGCCCGCGCTGTCAGCGTCAGATCAAACTCTGCTGGCAGAGGTTCCAGATACTGGATACTGACTTCCGGCAGCAGATTGGCATCTGACCAGCGCCCGCCCCACGGCTCGATAAATGACAATCCGGTCACTTTCAGCACCTGTTTTGGCAGGCCGGGCAGGGCAAACAGAATACTGTCAGAAGTGTATTTCAGATCGTCATCGGCCACCCGCAACTGGGTGACGGTGCGTTGATACTGTTCGTCACTCTTATCGATTTGTTTGAAAGTCACATGGCCGGACGTTGCGCCGGGTTTAACCTGTTCAATGACCGGTGCCGAATTGAGCGTGCCGTTGGCGACGCAGAGATCGGTATTCAGTTCCAGCTTCTGGTCCCAGACATCGCCCATTTTGAAGCAGCGGTCAATCCATACAAATTTCTCATCCGGCGCAAAGCGTGAAAGCTGCTGTTTCAATGGCGCGGCAAGGTAAACATCAAACTTAGGCTCGATCTTATTCGGCGTCACCGACAGCAGCAGCGGCAGTTTGAAATGCACGCCGGAAAAACTGAAGGTATTTTTCGCCGTGTCGATCTTGTAGTCCGAGATCGCTTTCGGGAAGTTCCACAGCTTGATCACGTCCGGCTTCCACTCGTTCACTTTCTCTTTGATATTCAGATAGGTGGCAGCCATGGAGGTCGAGGAGAGACTGCTGCGGCCAAGGCCAATGAAGTTATCGCCGCCCATCGCATCCAACACGGTGGCTCCGTTATCCAGCGTGCTGCGCTTCACCGGGATCACTTTGCTGGTCACGTCATCGCCGCGCACCATAAAGAACAGGTCGCTGCGGTCATGCTGGTTCAGGTATTTCCAGGCGGTATTGTTCATCGCCAGATGATCGGAGCTGACCACGATAATAGTGTTGCGGAAGTAAGGCGTGGCCTGAATACGCTGGATCAACCGGGCGATATGCTCCTGACTGCAGGCCACTGCAGCAAAGGATTTGTTCGGTTTGCCTTCGAAAGGAT
The DNA here is from genome assembly GCF_058137865.1 of Erwinia sp. 009765445. Classification (NCBI taxonomy): domain Bacteria; kingdom Pseudomonadati; phylum Pseudomonadota; class Gammaproteobacteria; order Enterobacterales; family Erwiniaceae; genus Erwinia; species Erwinia sp. 009765445. The sequence continues at coordinate 243,954 of NZ_JBYUWC010000007.1, read as the reverse complement.
ACGCTTTGCGTTCGCAGCTGCGGGAGATAAAACCGTCCGGATGGTGGGTATCCACAGTCAGCGCAAACAGCGAAAACGGGCGGTTTTGCTTTGCCAGTTCCAGATACTTGTCAAACACCACATCCAGAAGCGTGTCGTCATACCAGCCCCAGTCGTTGCGGTAATTAGGGTCTTTCACCACGCTTTTCAGCTCGTTAAAGCCGTACAGATGATCGGACTCGAAGCCATGTGAGGAGAGAAACAGATCCTTCCCGGCAAAGCTCAGGCTGGCACCCTGGTAGAAGTAGTTCTGGTAGCCGGATGATTTCAAAATGTCGCCAAGGCAAACGTTCTGCGGATAGAAAGTTGACAACGAGCTGGAAGCATTGCCGTCAAAGGGCGCAAACAGGGGAATACCACACTGCGAAGCCACCATCCCGGCAATGGTATATTCGGTGCCGGGCAACTGCCCGGTATTGCTGAAATCGAGCGAGTTATCTTTGATTTTACTCAGTTCAGGCGCAAGGTCCGGGAAGGCTTTCTGATCGAAATAAGTGCGTTCCAGACTCTCGGCATAGATATAAACCAGGTTAGGTTTGTTCCCGCCAATCTGTCTGGTCGGGACTTTATAATGGCTGTAGAAATCGGTATTGCCTTTTCCCACCTGCGATTTGATCAGGCTGGCAACCTGCTGATAAGCGGGGGTGGTTTTGACCGAGGCTGCGGCCAGCACAACCGCCAGCAGACTGTAGAGGATACTGTAATGATGGTTTTTGCGCAGGCGTAAAATCCAGGCGAGGAAACCAAACAGCACCACCAGAGCAAGGATCAGGCCGATGCCTGGCAGGATATATTTCCCGACCCCGGCACCGCTCAGGCTGCTGGTGATGGTGTAAATAACCGCGTCGTTAATCCCTTCGCCGGTAAAATAATTACTCGCCAGCATTGAGGCGTTTAAAATAATGTAGACGCCGAGGAACAGCAAAATTGCTGAAAACCACAGTCTGTTTCTTCCCGCCTTCCATGTATAAAGCGCTACCGATGCGATGAAAAGTGTCAGTGAAAGCAATTCTGAAACCATTGGCTGTCTTTTATCCTCAAATGGCACATCCCTGGCCGATAGTGGCGATGTCAGTGGTCTGACGTGACGTCAGCAGGTCAATTTAGCGTAGCGAATTATCTCTGGCAATCCCGCGGCGGGACAGGTGTGGCGGGAGATTGAAGGGGATTATTACATTCCGTTTACGGTTTATTTAATTTAATGTTAAGGCCACATTGCCCGTCCTTACGTGTTCCTGTGGGGATAAACGGAAAGTGGGGATAAATTCGCGGAAATTAGCGCGAAACTGGCGGGGATGTTGGTTTCGCTGATTTGGATTGTTAAATTAAATTAACGCTTTCCTGGCGGCGTTCTGCCGGGATCTTGTTGCCGGAATTCAGATTTACATCACGTTATTCTCGTTCAGCTCTTCGTGCCAGAGCGTGTCCATCGCCTGTTCCAGCTTTTTAAACAGCCGGTAGCGCGGTTGGTGAAAAGCCTGGCGCTGCGGGTTGAGTTTGACGGCCTGCGCTACGCCTGCGGCAAGATTGGGCCAGGTGCCCACGCCAACGCCTGCGCAAATTGCGGCTCCCAGCGCGCCAGTTTCCTTGCATTCAGTTATCTGAATGGGAATGCCCAACACATCGGCAAACATCTGTGGCCAGATGCAGCTGCTGGCTGCACCGCCAGACAGCGTGGCGGCGGCAAAAGGTAACCCGGCAGCTCTCAGGCGATCGATATGCGCACGATGGGCGAAAGTAACCCCCTCGAACAGCGCAAACAGCATATCGGCGCGGGTGTGCCAGCCGCTCAACCCGTAGAAGCCTGCTTTGGCGGGTTCTTCTTTACGACCGGAGTAAAGGTAGGGATGGTAAAGCGGCAGATGGGTCTGCGGCACAACGTGGGCCACCAGGTCGCTGCTTTGCTCGGCTCCGGTGCCGCTGCGCCCGTCAGCAAATTCACGCACAAACCAGTCAAGATTGGTCGCTGAAGTGGCGCTGGCTTCGATAGCCATATATCGGTCGCGCTCGATCAGTGAATTCATAAAGACCGGGCGGAGATAGTCCGGGCTGGCCACCACCACCTGATTGATGCTCCAGGTTCCGGCCACTATTGATGCTTCGCCGACGGAAACCACGCCGGATCCTACCGCGCTGGCAACCACGTCGAAAATACCGGCCACCACAGGGATCCCGGCTGGCAAACCGGTTAAACGGGCGGCCTGTGGAGTCACGTAACCGGCCACCTCACTGGATTCATGCAGGGAAGGCAGAAGAGGGCGCGCGTCCTGCAGGTCGTACAGCGCCAGCAGCTCATCACTGTAGCCACGTACCGAGTGGTCGATTAAACCGGCTCCGGCCGCGTCGGAATAGTCCGCGCTGACTTCGCCGCTGAGAAAGTGGGCGATCACATCCTTGGCGCACAGCACATGGCCGATGCGCTGGTAACGCTGAGGATCGTGGCGCTTCAGCCAGCTCAGTAACACCGGCGTGGAGCTGGCCCACACTTTCTGCAGCGAGCGTGAATAGATTGCCGTAGCCCGTCCGGACTGTTCCAGTTCGTGCACCAGCTCAAGCGCGCGGCTGTCCACTGACTGAATGCCGATCAGCGGCTGCTGATGGCGATTTAGCGCGTACAGGCCATTGCCGTGACCGGCTGTCCCCACGGCAATCACCTGCGCATCCGGGAACTGAGCCAGACAGGCTTTAATCGCGGTGGTCACGCCCTGCCAGACTTCAGTCACCGGCCGCTCGGCATAGCCTGGCTGTGGCTGGTGGGTTTCTCCCGCGCAGCTGGCAACGGCGCGCACGGTGCCATCCAGATCGAACAGCACCGCCTTGATCATGGTGTTTCCGGCATCAATACCCAGTAGCTGGCTCATCAACTGCTTCCTTGTGCGTTATTCCGCCTGCTCGTACAGCGCCAGCGCCTGTTGCCCGCTGGCTCCCTGATGGATAATTGCCATCAGCGCTTTCACTACCCGTGCCGGGTTGTCGTGCTGATACACATTGCGGCCATACACCATGCCCGAAGCGCCCTGCGCCATCAGCGCCGCGCTTTTATTCAGCACCGCCCCCAGTTCGCCTTTGCCACCGCCGCGCACCAGCGTCGGGCAGCGGGCAGCTTCCACCACGCGGTAAAAGTCCTCCACGTTTTCGGTCGGGTCGACTTTGATGATGTCCGCTCCCAGCTCACGGGCCAGCCTGACCAGCGGCACCATTTTTTCCACCTCGCCCAGTGAACCATAAGCGGCACCCTGTCCGGCAGGGGCCATCACCAGCGGTTCGATCATCAGCGGCATCCCGTAACGTTCACAGGCATGGCGCAGGCGGCCAATGTTCTCAACGCACATGCGGAAAATGCCCGGCTCATCAGGGATCATGTAGAGGTTTACCACCACGGCTGCCGCATCCATCTGCAATGCAGCCAGGATCGGTTCATCGGGGTTGTGCAGTACGGCCCACATTTCACGGTGGCGTGCGGCGTTATAGGCATTACCCACATCAGTGCGTAACACCAGCGCGGGTTTGTGGCGTTGAGCCAGCTGTTGCAGCAGGTCAGCCTGGCCGTAGTTGACCTGAATGGCGTCCGGCTGGGCGGCGACCAGGTTGTGCATCACCTGACGGATATCTTCCAGTCCGGTTAAAAAATCTGGCTCGTTGGCGATACCATGGTCGATGGCAACGTCGAGACATTTTCCGTGATTAAACAGGCGGTTGAGTCTCACTTTCTGACTGGCTGACATGGCGGGATTCCTTGTTAACGGCCACCGGGGTAAGCCTGCCCAGCCCGTGCTGGCTGGCAAGGCGCGAGAGGGTTTCGGTCATATGTTGCTGTCGCCGTTCGGCAGGCCAGCCAAGTTCGTCAGCCAGCAGCCCGGCGATTTCATCAATCAGTAACGGGGTGAGCAGGCCGCCGATGGCCAGCGGCGTGCGGCGGACCAGCAGATCTTCCAGCAACTGTACCTGCTCATGGCGGATCAGGTAGCGCAGTTCATTCTGCGACCAGTCCGGGTTGGCGTGCAGGGCACGATCGGGCTGACTGCGCATAAAGCGCATCATCGGCTGAGCGCGGGTGCCATAGCGGGAAACCAGCTGTTCGACGCGGGTGGGGGAGAAGCTGTATTCGTGGCTGAGCGTTTTGATCCATTCGGGTTTACGCGCGGCGCTGGGGAAGTTACGGCCACCGCCAATCGGCAGATCCGTGGTGCTGACTTTTCGGCTTCGCCCCAGCAGCTTAAGCACCCGGTCAGCGGCTTGTTCGCCGAATTTGCGGAAGGTGGTCCATTTACCGCCTACCAGGCACAGCGTGGTGAAATCCCGCTCTGCGGTCGGCGGCAACAGCACCAGAGAGTGGTTGCGAGAGATTTTACCATTGCTTGCAGCTTCGCTGGCGGGCAGCGGGCGCACACCACAGAAGGTATACAGCACGTCTTCGTCACTGAGCGTCAGGTGGGGAAAGACAAATTTCAACGACTCCAGAATGTAGCGCTGCTCTTCTGCTTCACAAACCACGTTATCCGGGTCATCAACCCGGATGTCGGTTGAGCCAACCAGTACGTTGCCGAACCACGGAAACATAATGCAGACGCGGCCTTCCTGATTCTCGTAATAGATCATTTCGCCGTCGAGCATTTTCAACAGCTCCGGGCTTTTCAGGATCAGGTGCGATCCTTTGGTGCCGCCAATCAGCTTATGTTCTGGCCGCCGCGGGCTGAGCATGCCGTTAAGGCGATCGATCCACGCGCCGGTAGCGTTCACCACCACGTGGGCTTTCAGGCTGAACTCTTCGCCACTAATGGCATCGCGCAGGGTGAGGATCTCGCCGTCTCCGCTCTCCACGCTGACATAATTCAGCGCCAGAGCGGTCGGGTTGGCGCGCTCAGTATCATCAATCAGCTCAAAGCCCAGCCGTTCAGGTGCTGCAATCCATGCGTCGTAGTATGCTGCGCTGCATTTCACCCAGTCGGCCAGCCCGGGCCAGCGTTGTCTGGTCTGCTGCTGGTTGTGGAGCTGATGTCTGGGCATATTGCCATAGCGCCTGGACCAGGTGTCATACAGCGTCAGGCCGGTTTTGATCACCAGCGCACCGCGCCGTCCCGGTTTTTCCGACAGGCGTAAAAAGCGTTTCCCGGCGTTAATCAGACCGCCTGCCCAGCTGTCGACCGGCACCGTGGTGCGCAGAGGAGCTACGTAGTGGGGGGCGTTTTTCAGCAAGCGGTCGCGCTCCTGTACCGACTCTTTGACCAGCGCGAACTCGCCGGTTTCCAGGTAGCGCAGGCCACCATGGATCATGCGTGAAAGCGCGCCGCTGGCAGCCTGGCACCAGTCGCCTTTCTCCACCAACACCACCGGTATGCCCTGCAGAGCCAGTTCGCGGAAGGTGCTGATGCCATTGATCCCCCCGCCGACAATCAGCACTGGCGTGCGATCTGTCTGGCGAAGTCGGGCCACTTTTTCCTCGCGGTTTTCCGGTCTGATGTTCTCAGATGCCATGCTGTTCTCCTTTGCGCCTGCTCCTGTCAGGTATAGCCAGGCAAGCGGAGAAGGCCACTTTTCTGTTGCAAAACTGTTAACTAAAACGAGATCAGCAGAAGGGGAAGAGAAAAACATTGCGGAAAATCAATCGTCAGATGTCAGCTGCATGACTTAACGCAAATTCGGCACGTAATGCTAATAATCGTGTGTTAATGCTTCAAATGACACATTTACTTAATGATTTCGTCAAGAAAACCGCACGAAACGGTCATGCAAATGCACATTCTGTCACACTTCCCGCGCTACTATCTTCCACGCGAAATATATTGCAATTCTTCACAGGGATACAAAATGTTAACAAATATGCGCGTTTTATCCCGGGCCATTGGTCTGGGGTTGTTGGTGGGCAGTGCCTCTTTTGCTGCACACGCAGAAGTGACTTTACTGAAAGCCGATCCTCAGGCAGGCGACCCGCTCAGCCGCCTGACTTTTAAAGTGGGTGGTAGTATTCGTCCACAGTTCAACAACATGACCGGTGGCAGCGATAACGGCTCCTACAAACGTAATGGTTTCGATGGCGGTACCCGTTTCCGCTTTTCTGCTGACTACTATCTGTTTGATGACATCAGCTGGGTTAACTACTACGAACTGGGCGTGAACATTCCTGCCCTGTTCGACTGGGATAACCACTACGCCGATGGCGCGAACAACACCACCCGCCGCCAGCTGTATACCGGGCTGAAAAGTAAAACCTGGGGTCAGCTGACTTACGGTCAGCAAAACAGCACCTACTACGATGTGGTTGGCGCGAAAACGGATATCTGGGATTACGATATGCTGGCCCAGGCGCCGGGCAACGGCATCAACGGCGACTACGATGGGTCTTACCGATCACGTAAAATGCTGAAGTATAAAAATACCTTCGGTAATGCCGATGTGTATGCCTCTTACCTGTTCGAAGATAACGATTACCTGCCGGGTAACGGCCTGCGCTACAAGCGTAAAGGCGGCGGCTCTCTAGGTGTTGATTATCATCTGGCGAAGGATCTGACCTGGGGTACCGCCTGGAACTACACCCGTGCCGATATGCGTAATCCCGGCACTGATGATTCCAAAACCTGGAACCAGAATATCTACGGTACGGCTCTAAGCTGGAAGCCGGATCGGTGGACCTTCTCCTTCGGCGGCGGTTACTACCAGAACTTCCTGACCAGCAAGAAAAACAACGTGCATAACTACTTTGCCGGTGATGCATGGGGCATTGAGTACCTTGCCGGTTACACCATTCCGGTTGGGCAGTATGCGCTGAAGTCAGTGATGCCTTACTTTATGGGTGACCGCCTGGAGTACGTTAACGATCGCAATTACCAGCGCATCGATAACGGCGTGGGTGTGACCTTCCAGCTGGATTATGGCTTCCGTGTTGACTATGAGCACGTCTTCACTTCCAGCACCGACAACCTGGGTGATATGAACCTGGTGCGTCTGCGCTACGATTTCTGATGCTCTGTGTTCCCCGCTCAGGTGGGGAACGTATTTTTCGCCCGCCCATTCATAATAAAATGGACAGGAAAAGACCCCATGTACGACGGTTATACTGCAGGCGTTTTATAACAAATAACGCAGAGCTGTCTGACCGGGACGCAGGCTTTAACGGCAGAGAAGTTACGCTGTCAGTTTACTCAGGCAGAAGCGGTGGAAACCGGAGCAGGCATCAGTCGCAACTGTTTACCTGCCACGAAGAAGATGCTTCAATCACCGAAGTGGAGCTGGGGACAGCTCAATGAAAGGATCGCGGCTCAGGTTGAGCCGTATTGCCGGGATAACACGGGAGTGAAGTGACAGAGCATAACATTACCGACATTCTTGCCCCGGGGCTGCGCGTGGTGTTTTGCGGCATAAATCCGGGGAAATCCTCCGCCTATACTGGCTACCATTTTGCCCATCCGGGCAATCGTTTCTGGAAAACCATCTGGCAGGCCGGATTCACCGCTCAGCAGCTGAAACCCGAAGAAGAGATGAAACTGCTGGATACTCGTTGCGGCATCACCATGCTGGTGGAGCGTCCCACCAAAGAAGCGACCGAACTGTCGCGACTTGAGCTGCGTGATGGCGGTAAAGCGCTGCTGGATAAAATCCTGCACTATCAGCCTGATGCGCTGGCGGTGCTGGGCAAGCAGGCTTTTAAGCAGGCGTTCCACGTCAGCAAGGTGGAGTGGGGCAGGCAGCCGCAAACGATAGGTGAGACGGAGATCTGGGTTTTGCCCAATCCGAGCGGGCTAAATCGCGCCTTGCAGGATGAACTGGTTGCTGCCTATCAGGAGCTGGATACGGCGTTAGCTGCGCGTGGACTCTGATGCCGTGCAGAAATATGCAGAAGATTTTCATCGCTGTTGCAGGGAATTCAGAGGCAGGCCAGACTTCAGGTGAGTGAACAGGTTGATTTGAAACGTTGTGCGCTACACTGCGCGACGGGTGCTCTGGATCTGACGGTCCTGAGCGAATGCGTAAGGGTCATAACAGAGAAAGACTCCACGTGAATAAAAAAGCCCCTGCATGCAGGGGCTTTTCAGAGGGCGAAACCGGACGGGGTTAATCGTCCAGGAAGCTGCGCAGCACTTCAGAGCGGCTTGGATGACGCAGCTTACGCAGTGCCTTCGCTTCAATCTGACGAATACGCTCACGGGTAACGTCAAATTGCTTGCCGACTTCTTCCAGCGTGTGGTCGGTGTTCATATCGATACCGAAACGCATACGCAGCACTTTAGCTTCACGAGCAGTCAGGCCAGCCAGCACGTCGTGGGTCGCGGAACGCAGGCTTTCAGACGTTGCTGAATCCAGCGGCAGCTCCAGGGTGGTGTCTTCAATAAAATCACCCAGATGCGAATCTTCATCATCACCAATCGGCGTCTCCATGGAGATCGGCTCTTTGGCAATTTTCAGCACCTTACGGATCTTATCTTCCGGCATCAGCATGCGCTCGGCCAGCTCTTCCGGCGTCGGTTCACGGCCCATTTCCTGCAGCATCTGGCGGGAAATACGGTTGAGTTTGTTGATGGTCTCAATCATATGCACCGGAATACGGATGGTGCGCGCCTGGTCAGCGATGGAGCGGGTGATAGCCTGACGGATCCACCAGGTCGCATAAGTCGAGAACTTATAACCCCGGCGATATTCAAACTTATCAACGGCTTTCATCAGACCAATGTTGCCTTCCTGAATCAGGTCGAGGAACTGCAGGCCACGGTTGGTGTATTTCTTGGCGATAGAAATAACCAGACGTAAGTTAGCTTCAACCATCTCTTTCTTCGCACGGCGTGCTTTCGCTTCACCAATCGACATACGACGGTTGATGTCTTTCACCTGCTCGATGGTCAGGCCGGTCTCTTCTTCAATCTGCGACAGCTTCATCAGGCCGCGCTGCACGTCTTCAGTCACGTCTTTCAGCTTTTCTGACCATGGCTTGTTCATTGCCAGTGCTGCTTTGAACCAGGTTTCGCTGGTTTCGTTACCGGTGAACAGAGTAATAAAGTTCTTTTTCGGCATCTTACAAATTTCAACACACAGTTTCATGATGATGCGTTCCTGGGTACGGACGCGATCCATCATGGTACGCATGTTGTTCACCAGGAAGTCGAACTGCTTCGGCACCAGGCGGAACTGTTTAAACACGTCGGACAGATTCTGGATTTCAGTAACGGCATCAGCGTGACTACGGCCTTTGGCCTTGATCACCATACGGGCTTTTTCGTACTGCACGCGCAGATCGTTAAACTTCTCGCGGGCCAGTTCCGGATCGATGCTGTTGTCGTCATCAGAGCTGTCGTCGTCGGACTCTTCATCTTCGTCTTCGTCGTCACGCTCTTCTTCAGAAAGTTCAGATCCTACGTGCGTGGCAGTAGGGGCGATCTCTTCTTCAGCGTTAGGATCGACAAATCCGGTGATCATGTCGGACAGGCGCGCTTCGCCCGCTTCAACGCGATCGTATTGCTCGAGTAAATAGGTGATGGCTTCAGGGTATTCAGCGACGGAACACTGCACCTGGTTGATGCCGTCTTCGATACGTTTGGCGATGTCGATTTCACCTTCACGTGTCAGCAGTTCGACGGTACCCATTTCGCGCATGTACATGCGCACCGGGTCAGTAGTACGTCCGATTTCAGATTCAACGCTGGATAACACCTGAGCAGCCGCTTCGGCAGCGTCTTCATCCGTGTCGCTGCTGTTCTCGTTCAGCATCAGATCATCGGCATCAGGCGCTTCTTCCACCACCTGGATACCCATGTCGTTGATCATCTGGATGATGTCTTCGATCTGATCGGAGTCGACGATATCTTCCGGCAGATGGTCATTGACCTCGGCATAGGTCAGATAGCCTTGCTCCTTACCACGGGTGACAAGCAGCTTCAGCTGTGACTGCGGGTTTTGCTCCATAAGACGGTATCCACACTTCTGTTAAATGAGATTGGTGTCGGTCGGCTAAGCCTAAGCAGCCAACAATAACAGTGAGGGCGTTGCTTTATTGCCGCTGCCCATCGTGGCGGCTGCCAGGCTTAACCTGGCGGAAGTTCGGCACTTAAGCCGCTTGAATTCGAATATTACTGTTTCTTTAACGCCTGGCTGAGCGTCCAGAACTCACGGCGCTCTTCCGCGTTGAGAACATGGGTGCGATCGCGCGCAATCAGCTCTTCCAGACGGCGTTCCAGCGCAGCGTCGTACATGCTGGCCAGAGAATCTTTAAACATGGTTTCCACTTCATCTTCCACGATCATGTGGTTCCATGTGGCCAGAGTTTCAAGGCTCTGGCTAAATTTTGTTCCGCGATATAACTCTAGTAGCTGTCCTGTGGTCAGGCCAGGGTGAGCCACGCAAGTGCTCACTAACTCCACAAAAAGCGGGAAGCCTGCGAGGTCAGAATGCTCCAGTCCATCCAGTGACGGCACCATCATCGCCAGCGCCGGGTTCTGAATCAGCAACCCAATGAGTATACGCATGGTTGTACGTTTTAGCTGCGGCTGCTGGGGCGGTTTCGCATTCTCCCCCTGCTTTGGCAGCAGCTTTTCTAACTGGCTGTCGTCAAGGATCCCCAGCTTGTTGCCCAGCTCCTGACGTAAATAGATGCGCAGCGTTTCGCCCGGCACCTGGCTTATTAACGGTATCGCCAGCGTGCTGAGCTGTGCGCGGCCATCCGGTGAGCGCAAATCTACCTGCGGCATTAGCGAGTCAAACAGGAAAGCGGAGAGCGGCATCGCCTGCTCCATCCGGGCTTCAAAAGCCTCTTTCCCCTCTTTGCGCACCAGCGTATCCGGGTCTTCACCGTCAGGCAGAAACATAAAGCGTAGCTGACGACCGTCATTCATGTAAGGTAATGCGGTTTCCAGCGCTCGCCAGGCTGCTTCGCGGCCCGCTCTGTCGCCGTCATAGCAACAAATAACGTTATCGGTCGTGCGGAAAAGAAGTTGAATATGCTCCGGCGTGGTGGAGGTTCCCAGCGAGGCAACGGCATAATCGATGCCAAATTGCGCCAGCGCCACCACATCCATATAGCCTTCGACCACTAACAGCTTCGCCGGTTCAGGATGCTTCTTTTGTGCTTCATAAAGGCCATACAGCTGGCGGCCTTTATGAAAAATATCGGTTTCCGGCGAGTTCAGGTATTTCGGCAGCGCATCACCCAGTACACGCCCACCAAATCCAATGACTCGTCCACGCTTGTCGTGGATCGGGAACATTACCCGTTCGCGAAAGCGGTCGTAGCTACGGCCCTGATCGTTTGTGACCAGCATCCCGGCATCAATCAACGACTGGCGATCGTCCTGATTGCGACCAAATCGCTTCAGGGCGTTGTCCCAGCCTGTGGGCGCAAAGCCAATGGAAAAGTGCTGAATGACTTCATCGCTCAGGCCGCGCTTGTTGAGATACTCACGGGCAGCCGTTGCCTGATTCTGGGAAAGCGCCTGCTGATAAAACTCACTCAGGCCGGTCATCAGTTGATACAGACTCTGACGCTGATGACGCTCCAGCTGGCTGGGGCCGGTTCCGCTTTCATACGGAACTTCCAGTCCATACGCAGTCGCCAGCTCTTCAATACTTTCAACGAATTCCAGACGATCATAATTCATCAGGAAATCAATGGCATTGCCATGTGCGCCACAGCCGAAGCAGTGGTAAAACTGTTTTTCACCGTTGACGGTGAAAGAGGGGGTTTTTTCATTATGGAAGGGACAACACGCGTGGTAGTTCTTTCCCTGCTTTTTCAGCTTTACGCGGGCATCAATAAGATCCACGATGTCCGTGCGCGCCAGCAAGTCATTGATAAATACACGTGGAATTCGTCCAGCCATAAGCCCCGGTTTATCAGCTCATAAACGAGAACAAGCCGCGCATTCCTTTCGGAAAGCACGGCCTTCTTAACTACTACTTGTCTGTGAAGCGACTAAAAACGATTAGTACAGACGAGTGCGGCGTGCGTTTTCGCGAGCCAGTTTCTTCGCGTGGCGTTTAACTGCAGACGCTTTAGCGCGCTTACGTTCGGTAGTCGGTTTTTCATAAAACTCACGACGACGAACTTCAGCCAGAACGCCTGCTTTCTCGCAAGAACGCTTGAAGCGACGCAGTGCTACGTCAAATGGCTCGTTTTCACGTACTTTAATTACCGGCATGTAACTCTCACCTCGATAAATTCGGTTTTGTTGCTGACGTCAGTGCCAGCTTGTTTCAAAATGGTGCGGAATTTTACTCCAACACAGGCTGCGTTGTAAAGCACCATAGCAAAATGTCACCAACAGATGCGCCTGTGCGGCTGCCGGTTTTTTCAGGCGAAGGATTATACACCAACTGACCTGTGCGCTGTGAAAATATTTTTCCCTTATGCCTCAGAGAGTCACGGTGGAACGACGGAAAATTGCCGCCCGGTGCAGGCCTTCATGCTACACTGCGCGCCGCAAGAATGAGGTGAAACTGTCATGCGTGTACTCGGAATAGAAACTTCCTGCGATGAGACCGGTATCGCGATTTACGACGATCAAACCGGCTTACTCGCCAACCAACTTTACAGCCAGGTCAAACTGCACGCCGATTACGGCGGTGTGGTGCCGGAACTGGCTTCTCGCGATCACGTGCGCAAAACCGTGCCGCTGATTCAGGCTGCACTGAAAGAAGCCGGTCTGAAGGCGCAGGATATTGACGCGGTAGCCTATACGGCAGGCCCGGGCCTGGTCGGGGCGCTGTTGGTCGGTGCTACCATTGGCCGTTCCCTGGCTTTTGCCTGGGATGTTCCGGCGATCCCGGTTCATCATATGGAAGGGCATCTGCTGGCGCCAATGCTGGAAGATAACCCGCCGGGGTTTCCGTTCGTCGCCCTGCTGGTCTCTGGTGGTCACACCCAACTGATCAGCGTCACCGGCGTCGGGGAATATATTCTGCTGGGTGAATCGATTGATGATGCCGCTGGTGAGGCCTTCGATAAAACGGCCAAGCTGCTTGGTCTGGATTATCCCGGTGGCCCAATGCTGTCGAAAATGGCGCAGCAGGGCGTCGAAAAGCGCTTTATTTTTCCGCGTCCGATGACCGACCGTCCGGGACTGGATTTCAGCTTCTCCGGGCTGAAGACCTTTGCGGCTAACACCATCCGTGAAAACAGCGATGACGAACAAACCCGTGCTGATATTGCACGGGCATTTGAAGATGCGGTGGTGGATACGCTGGCAATCAAATGTAAGCGTGCGCTGGAGCAAACCGGCTTTAAGCGGCTGGTGATTGCCGGTGGCGTCAGCGCCAACCGTACTCTGCGGACGAAAATGGCGGAGGTAATGAAGGCGCGCGGCGGTGAAGTCTTCTATGCCCGTCCTGAATTCTGCACCGACAATGGCGCGATGATTGCCTATGCCGGAATGGTGCGGATGAAGGGGGGAACGCGGGGAGAGCTGAGCGTCACCGTCCGGCCTCGCTGGCCGCTGGCGGAATTACCGGCAATTTCCTGAACGCTTCTTTTTTAAGGGCGGAAACCACCGCCCTGTTAAGCTGGACAGTACGATTTATTGCAACGAAACCATTCTTCTCTTTATTAAAATTCATCATTATTGAGGGGGAGAGTGTAGGCATGTCCATTTGACAACTCAAACCCAACAACAATGCAGCTAAGCATGCCTCTCGTTTTCACCCACATTCCGCATTCGCGTTGCCACACATGTGACATTTCATGGATGAACAAATGCTGAAGATTTGCGGGCTCTTTGGAAAAATCCTGTTTGTACCAGTCTCTGAAATACAGCTCGCCATTTGGTGTTATGGCAACATTTCTGCTTTGCAGCCCAAATGGCAGATAACTTCCGTGGTGTATTCATACTTTGTTGAATGAAATAGAATTCTTAAATACTTCTCTGGCTAATCTGGTTTCGCCAGGCGTCAGTAGCCGAAGGCTACCTTCTTCTTTCTGTTGCATATTTAAGTCCTTTTATTGAGCATCCGTATGCCAGAAAAAATAGTGATTATTCAGCGATCGCTTTCTGGACCCTTCTTTTTTTTCTTCCAGATCTTCGATTCCTGCCCGCGCCAGAGGCGCTGAATATTGTCGTGATGGCGCAGCAGCACCAGGCATGACAGCATGGCGACCGGGAAAGTGAATTGAGGTTTGAACCACCACACGTAGAAAGGTGCAATCAGTGCGCTGATAATCGCGCCTAAAGATGAGTAGCCGCTCAGCAGCACGGTCAGCAGCCAGGTACCGGTCATCAGCCCGGTCAAATCCCAGCCGATTGGGGCAATGGCACCGAATGCTGTTGCCACGCCTTTGCCACCTTTGAAGTGGAAGAATACCGGATAAATGTGGCCGACACAGGCGGCGATAGCGACCAGGCCAAGATAAAACGGGCTGACACCATAATGGTAAGCCAGCCACACCGGCAGCATACCTTTCAGAATATCGAAAACCAGAACGGCGATTGCCGGGACTTTGCCACCGATTCTCAGCACGTTGGTCGCGCCGGGATTCCCGGAACCATTCTGGCGGGGATCGGGTAGTCTGAACAGTCGGCACACCAGAATCGCGCTGGAAATGGAGCCGCACAGATACGCGAAAACAATCATACCAAGCGCGAATACACTCATAACATCGTTCCGTCTTGTAGGGTTGGTTTTGTTCTCATCATCCGTGGATAATACGCATAAACCGCCGGAAGTGGTATCCGGCAACCACAAAAACAGAGACTGCCATCATGGATATCGTATTTATTGAACAACTCTCCGTCATCACCACGATTGGTGTCTATGACTGGGAACAAACCATTCAGCAGAAGCTGGTGTTCGATGTCGAAATGGCCTGGGACAATCGCAAAGCGGCGGCCAGCGACGATGTAAATGACTGCCTGAGCTATGCCGATGTGTCTGAGGCCATCATTAACCACGTTGCGGGCGGAAAATTTGCCCTGGTAGAGCGCGTGGCGGAAGAAGTGGCCACGTTATTGCTGACACGATTTAACTCCCCCAGGGTGCGGATTAAGCTCAGCAAGCCCGGTGCAGTAGCCCAGGCGGTACAGGTTGGCGTAGTGATAGAACGCGGGACTAATCCGAAATAAAGCCAGAGTGATTGCCATCACGGTGAAACCAAACGACATTATGGTCTGTCTTAAGGTTGGCCTAACCCAGGGCTGACACAATTTTGGCGGTAGCTAAGAGCGACCGCCTTTTTAATGTTTTTTAAACGGATAGGGGAAATTTGATGGCAGACATTCATCATCTATGGGTGGCAGCAATACTGGGCATTGTTGAAGGATTAACAGAGTTTCTGCCTGTCTCCTCCACCGGACACATGATTATTGTCGGTCATCTGTTGGGGTTTGAAGGGGACAAGGCAGACACCTTTGAGGTCGTCATTCAGCTTGGTTCCATCCTGGCCGTCGTAGTGATGTTCTGGCGTCGTTTGTTTGGGCTGATTGGCATTCACTTCGGTAAAGTCCGACACGAGGGAACGGGGAAAGGACATCTGACGCTGTTTCATATCCTGCTGGGTATGGTTCCTGCAGTGGTTATCGGTCTGATCTTCCACGATAAGATTAAATCGCTGTTTAACCCGGTCAACGTGATGTACGCGCTGGTTGTGGGCGGTGTACTGCTGCTGGCGGCGGAATTCCTGAAGCCGAAGAAGTCCAGGGCCGAGGGCATTGATGATATGACTTATCGTCAGGCTTTCGTGATTGGCTGCTTCCAGTGTCTGGCGCTGTGGCCGGGCTTCTCCCGTTCCGGTGCCACCATTTCTGGCGGTATGCTGATGGGGGTGAGTCGCTATGCGGCTGCCGAATTCTCTTTTGTTCTGGCTGTACCCATGATGCTGGGCGCGACCGTGCTGGATTTGTACAAGAGCATGGGCTTCCTGACCATGGCGGACTTCCCGATGTTTGCCGTGGGGTTTGTCACCGCATTTATCGTGGCGCTGATCGCCATTAAAGTGTTCCTGAAGCTGATTCAGAGCATTTCGTTTGTGCCGTTTGCCATCTATCGCTTTATCGTGGCAATTGCGGTCTATATCATCTTTGTTTAGAGCCTGAACGAAACCGGGCGCGCTGACGCCCGGCTTGCTCTTTATGCTAACTCGTTGTCTTCCTTCCACTGATTCAGCGCGGCAATTCGCCTTCTGGTTAACTCTTCCCGCACTTCAGCACCCTTGAAACCGGCGGCAACCACCTCTTTCGTCGGCACATTCTGCGCCACCGCAAAAGCATCCTGCAGATATTTACCCTGTGGATAAGGGTTGTTCTCAAAACCGGTACGCCCACGCGCGTCTGCTTCGCTGGTCAGGGCGATTTGCTCCACCCGGTGCGGCTTGCGCCAGGCATCAACGCGGTCGAACAGGGCAATCAGCGTTTCAGGGCTCTGACGCCCGATGGTATGCACCAGATCGTGGAATTCTGTCACCAGCAGCGCTAAATCGCGCAGGGCGTTGGGGACGCGCAGCCGCTGACACAGGTTTTCGACCAGCGGGACGCCTGCCGGGCCATGACCATGATGGCTGGGCCATTTTTCCGGTGGCGTCAGCGCTTTGCCCACGTCATGGAAAAGAGTGGCAAAGCGGATGGCCACCTCGTCACTGATTTGAGCGGCAATCGCCAGCGTCATCAGGGTGTGGACGCCGGTGTCGATTTCCGGATGCCACTTCGCCGGGGCCGGAACGCCGTAGAGGTTATCCAGTTCCGGGAACAGCACGGCCAGCGCACCACAATCCCGCAGGATCTGGAAGTAGGCCTGAGGACTTTGGGTCTCAAGCGCTTTTTCCGTCTCTTTCCACACTCTTTCTGGCGTCAGCGTATTCAGCTCTCCGCTTTCTGCCATCCGTCGCATTAATGCCAGAGTCTCTTCCGCTACGGTGAAATCCAGGTGAGCGAAGCGCGCAGCAAATCGCGCCACACGCAGAACGCGAAGCGGATCTTCATTAAAAGCGGGAGAAACATGGCGCAGCAGACGCTGTTCAATATCGGCACGCCCGCCATAGGGGTCATGGTAGCTGCCGTCCCGATCCTGGGCTATCGCATTGATGGTCAGGTCGCGTCGCTGTAAATCCTGTTCCAGAGTGACGTCAGGTGCGGAATAGCACACAAAGCCGGTGTAGCCGCTGCCGCTTTTCCGCTCGGTGCGGGCCAGCGCGTACTCTTCATGGGATTTGGGATGCAGAAACACAGGGAAGTCCCGGCCAACCTGTTCGTAGCCCTGGTTCAGCATCTCTTCGGGTGAGGCACCGACCACTACCCAATCTTTGTCTTTGACCGGCAGGTTTAGCAGTGCATCGCGTACCGCGCCACCGACAAGGTAAGTCTTCACTAACTACACTCCAGGCTGATTCATTACATGCATCATACGTGAAGTGTAGAACGCGGTCAGCACCGTTGCAGAGGGCAGAGGATCAGTTCATCCAGCGGTCTTTCTTTTTACGGCTCGGGATCATATGCGGCAGCAGCAGGCCCAGCAGCAGGCCAACACCTGCCACGCCGCCACCGTACATAAACCACTGCATGATGATGGTTCGCTGCTTGTCATCCAGCTGAACGTTCGCGGCACTGACTTTCTTCTGTGCGACAATCAGCTCGTTTTTCAGCTTCTGATTCTCTTCTTTCAGGCCATTGATTACGCCATCGCTGCCTGCCACTTTTTTCTGCATCTCAGCGGTACGCTGGTTCCAGCTGCCGTCGATATTGGCCAGCTTGTCGGTCAGATCTTTCACCTGCTGTTCCAGCTGAGGGACGCGGGTGCGCAGGCTTGGCTGTTCGCTCAGCTGTGCCTGTGGGATCCAGGTGGTGCGGCCATTGGCGTCGCGGATTTGAGCATAGTGCGTACTGTCGTCAGTTTGCAGTAACGCCACTTCCTCGCCGGCATTCAGGGTGCCGACCAGGCGGTAACTGTCGCTTGGGCCGCTGCGGACCCAGGTGGAAAGTTCGTCGGAGATATAGCGTTTTTCTTCGGCATGAACGGATGCTGCTACGCTGAAAGTCAGTAAAGTGAGGCCAATAAGCTGAGTTTTTTTCATTCGATATCTTTTTTACGTGAGTCCTGGAAAAAAGTAATGGCACAGTCTGGAGCTGGCTCGCACAAAGCTAAATGAGAACTTTCCTGGTCTCGGGCTGGTGCGAAACACCACGCAAAGCGATAAGAAAGCCGAGACAGCCACGGCGATTCTGCATTACTCTTCACGCAATAACGTCATTTACCGTGCCGGTAATCAACTGATTAAGAAAATATGACCATCGAAATCGAAGTAAAGTTCATTGTGACGCCAGAAGGTGCCGAAAAACTGCCCGCCACGCTTGCAGCCTGGCCAAACCAGCATACAGCGCCGGTCGAGCTGACTAACATCTATTTTGAGACGGCTGAGGGCCAGTTGCGCAGCTGGGATATGGGTTTGCGTATTCGCGGCTATGGCGACAGTTATGAAATGACGCTGAAAGCAGCAGGGCAGACCGTTGGCGGCCTGCATCAGCGTCCTGAATACAATGTGCCCGTCGCGGAACCGGTGCTGAATATCAGCAAGCTGCCTGCCGAGATCTGGCCGGAAGGGTGCGATCTGGCCGCTCTGCAGCAGCAGCTAAAACCGTTATTCAGCACCCATTTCGTGCGTGAGAAGTGGGTGGTTACTTACCTGAACAGCGAGATTGAAGTTGCTTTTGATCGCGGCGAAGTCACTGCCGGTGAACTGAGCGAAGCGCTGTGTGAGATTGAGCTGGAGCTGAAAAGTGGCAGCCGGGATGATCTGCTGGCTTTTGCCACCGGGCTGACGACGATGGGCGGACTGCGTCTGGGCAGCCTGAGCAAGGCCGCACGCGGTTATGCGCTGGCTAAGGGCAATCCACCGTGTGACCTGCGGCCGGTGCCGGTGATGAAAGTGAAGCCGAAAGCCACGGTGGAAGAGGGAATGCGTGCTGCTTTTATGCTGGCACTGAGTCAGTGGCAGTATCATGAAGAGCTGTGGCTACGTGGTAATAAGGGCGCGCTGCATGAAATCCATGAGGCGCTGGAAACGCTGCGTCAGGCATTCTCTCTGTTTGGTGCGCTGGTTCCGCGCAAGGCCAGCAGTGAGCTTCGCCAGTCTCTGACCCAACTCGAAGAGGCTCTGCTGGAAGATAAACTGAAAGCGGAAACGCTGTGCTTCAGTACCATCAGTTTGCAGACCCAATTAGCACTCACTAACTGGATTGCCACCGAGCGCTGGCGCGGGTTTGTCGATGCCAAAGCGGATGCCAAGCTGCAGGGATCTTTTAAACGTTTCTGCGACGTGATGCTGGGCCGGATCTCTGCCGACCTGAAAGAGACTTTCGGGCTGGTGCGGCAGATTAACGAGTATCAGGACAAACTGACCCGGCTGCATCGCCAGCTGTTGGCGGCACGCCTGTTGGCAGGTACTTATGATACTGCTGCCGTTGCCTCATGGCTGGGAGAGTGGTATCAGCTGGCCCATGCCATCGAGACCAGACAGGAAGCCTGGCTGGCGACTTATTGCCGTCAGGCACTGAAGCATCCGGCCTTCTGGAAAAACGGTAGCGTCTGAATGGGATCTGCAGCCCGCAGCTGACTGAAATAATGCCTACAGGGAGTCTCTATGTTGCCATCACCCTCATCGTCGCTGCCCTCGCTGCTGGCGGAGCAGGTTACGCGCCTGGCCCCGGAGTGGGCAGAGCTTAACGCCACTGAACAGGCCGTGCTGGCCTTCAGTGACTTTATCAGTGAGAACCTGGCGCGCCAGCCTGAATTGCTCGGCCAGCTGCAGAACAACCCGCCGGAGCCGGGGGAATGGCAACAGTATGCGGACTGGCTGCAGGAGCGGCTTACCGCCGTTAGCGATGAAAACAGCCTGATGCGCGAGCTGCGTCTGTTCCGTCGCCATATGCTGACCCGCATCGCGTGGATGCAGACGCTGGCAACCAGCAGTACGCAACAGTCCCTGCAGCAGCTCAGCATGCTGGCAGAAACGTTGATTGTCGCCGCAAGAGACTGGTTGTGGCAGGCGTGCTGTCTCGAGTTTGGTACGCCGGTGAATGCTCAGGGTGAAGCACAACCCTTGCTGATCCTCGGGATGGGAAAGCTGGGCGGCGGTGAGCTGAACTTCTCTTCTGACATCGATCTGATTTTCACCTGGCCGGAAAACGGCAGCACCACCGGTGGCCGCCGTGAGCTGGATAACGCCCAGTTCTTCACCCGTCTGGGACAGCGGCTGATTAAAGTGCTCGATCAGCCGACGGTGGAGGGTTTCGTTTATCGCGTGGATATGCGCCTGCGTCCCTTTGGCGACAGCGGGCCGCTGGTGCTGAGCTTCGCCGCGCTGGAAGATTATTATCAGGAGCAGGGACGTGACTGGGAGCGCTATGCGATGGTTAAAGCGCGGCTGATGGGCGGGACAGAAGACCGCTGGAGTCAGGAGCTGCAGCAGATGTTGCGGCCGTTTATCTACCGCCGCTATATCGATTTCAGCGTGATCCAGTCGCTGCGTAACATGAAAAGCATGATTGCGCGTGAAGTGCGGCGGCGTGGCCTGAATGACAATATCAAGCTCGGCGCGGGCGGGATCCGTGAAACAGAATTTATTGTACAGGTTTTCCAGCTGATCCGTGGCGGGCGTGAGCGGGCGTTACAGCTGCGCTCCCTGCTGCCGACGCTGCAGGCAATTGGTGAACTCAGTCTGCTGCCTGCTGAACAGGTGGGCCAGCTGGAAGGAGCCTGGCTGTTCCTGCGGCGTCTGGAAAACCTGCTGCAAAGCATTAACGATGAACAGACCCAGACGTTGCCTGCAGACGATCTGAACCGCGAGCGCCTGGCCTGGGCAATGGGCACCTCGTCATGGTCTGAACTGCACCAGCAACTTGAGCAGCATATGGCCGCTGTCCGCGCCATCTTTGATGAGCTGATTGGCGACGACACGCCAGAAACAGGTGAAAACAAAGAGTCCGACGAGTACGGCGTGCTGTGGCAGGATCGGCTGGAGGAAGCTGAACCCGCTCCGCTGGTGCCGCACCTGAGCACAGAATCCTGTCAGCGCCTGCTTCAGGCGATCACCGCTTTCCATCAGGACGTGGATAAACGCACCATTGGCCCCCGGGGCCGTCAGGCGCTGGACCAGCTGATGCCGCGCCTGCTGTCTGAAGTCTGTCCACGTGAGGATGCTGACGTCACGCTTAACCGCCTGACGCCGCTGCTGCTGGGCATTGTCACCCGTACCACCTATCTGGAGCTGCTGACCGAATACCACGGCGCACTGAAGCACCTGATCCGCCTCTGTTCCGCTTCGCCGATGGTCGCCAGCCAGCTGGCCCGCTACCCGCTGCTGCTGGACGAGCTGCTCGATCCCGCCACGTTGTACCAGCCTACCGCCACTGATGCCTATCGCGACGAACTGCGTCAGTACCTGCTGCGCATCCCGGAAGAAGATGAAGAGCAGCAGCTGGAAGCCTTGCGCCAGTTTAAGCAGGCTCAGCATCTGCGTATTGCCGCCGCTGATATTGCGGAAACGCTGCCGGTGATGAAAGTGAGCGATCACCTCACCTGGCTGGCGGAGGCAATGATTGAGCAGGTGGTGCAGCAGGCATGGCAGATGATGGTGCAGCGTTATGGCCGACCATCACATCTGAAAAACGATCGGGAGCGCGGCTTCGCGGTGATTGGCTACGGCAAGCTGGGTGGCTGGGAGCTGGGCTACAGTTCAGACCTGGATCTGGTGTTCCTGCACGACTGTCCGGAAGAAGCAATCACCGAAGGCGAACGCAGTATTGATGGCCGTCAGTTCTACCTGCGGCTGGCTCAGCGGGTGATGCACCTGTTCAGCACCCGTACCTCATCCGGCATTCTGTACGAGGTGGATGCTCGCCTGCGGCCATCCGGCGCGGCCGGGATGCTGGTGAGCACCTTTGAAGCCTTCGATGACTATCAGCGCAATGAGGCCTGGACCTGGGAGCATCAGGCACTGGTGCGGGCACGGATTGTCTTTGGCGAAGCGGCGTTGAGCCAGCGGTTTGATGAAATTCGCCGTGGCATTCTGTGTCTGCCGCGTGAGCCGGATAAGCTGAAAACAGAGGTTCGTGAGATGCGTGAGAAAATGCGCGCACATCTTGGCAGCAAGCAGAAAGACCGCTGGGATATTAAAGCGGATCAGGGCGGCATCACAGATATTGAATTCATCACGCAATATCTGGTCTTACTCTACGCGGCTGATGAACCCAAACTGACACGCTGGTCTGATAACGTGCGTATTCTTGAGCTGATGGCACGGAATGACCGGATTGAAGAAGCGGAAGCGCAGGCGCTGACTCAGGCTTACGTTACCCTGCGCGATGAGCTGCATCATCTCGCGTTGCAGGAACTGGCCGGGCAGGTCCCGCCTGATGCGTTCAGCCGTGAAAAAGCGGTGGTGAACGGCAGCTGGCAGCGCTGGTTGGGTAACACAGAGCAGTCGTGATGCTCTGATTCTCACGTAGTGAGCGCGTCAGCGGGGATAAACCGAAGGGTAAATGTGCGTGCCAGCGAGCTTGTGCTATCATCGCGCGCACTATTTTTTGATACTGGCCAGGAGTCTCTGGAATGAAAATTACGCTGCCCGATTTTAACCGTGCGGGTGTTCTCGTCGTAGGCGACGTGATGCTGGATCGCTACTGGTACGGCCCGACCAGCCGTATCTCTCCTGAGGCCCCGGTGCCGGTAGTCAAGGTCGATAACGTCGAAGAGCGCCCGGGCGGCGCGGCTAACGTGGCGATGAACATTGCCTCACTGGGCGCGGAGTCACGGCTGATCGGGCTGACCGGCATTGATGATGCGGCGCGGGCGCTGAACGAGACGCTCAGAGGCGTCAACGTTCAGTGCGATTTCGTCCCGGTTGCCACTCATCCCACCATTACCAAGCTGCGCGTACTGTCACGTAATCAGCAACTGATCCGTCTGGATTTCGAAGAAGGTTTTGAAGGAGTGGACGTTGAGCCACTTCACCAGCGCATCCGCCAGTCGCTATCGCAGACTGGTGCGCTGGTGTTGTCTGACTATGCCAAAGGCGCGCTGGCCAGTGTGGAGACTATTATCCACATTGCCCGCGAGGCAAAGGTGCCGGTGCTGGTTGATCCAAAAGGGACCGATTTTGAACGTTACCGTGGCGCGACTATCCTGACCCCGAACTTCTCTGAATTCGAAGCTGTGGTAGGCTTTTGCAAAGACGAAGCGGAAATTGTGGCGCGCGGTATGGCGCTGATTGAGCAGTTTGAGCTGTCGGCGTTGTTGGTCACCCGTTCAGAAAACGGCATGACGCTGCTGCAGCCGGGCAAAGCGCCTTTCCACCTGCCAACGCAGGCGCAGGAAGTTTACGATGTTACCGGTGCGGGCGATACGGTCATTGGCGTACTGGCAGCTGCGCTGGCGGCGGGTAATACGCTGGAAGAGTGCTGTTTTCTCGCCAATGCTGCCGCTGGTGTGGTGGTGGGCAAGCTGGGGACCTCTACGGTTTCTCCGGTGGAGCTGGAAAATGCCATTCGTGCACGTCCGGAATCTGGCTTCGGCGTGATGAGCGAAGAGCAGCTGAAGGAAGCAGTAGCGATGGCCCGCCGTCGTGGTGAGAAAGTGGTGATGACCAACGGCTGCTTCGATATCCTTCATGCAGGGCACGTCTCCTATCTGGCGAATGCCCGTAAACTCGGTGACCGGCTGATCGTGGCGGTCAACAGCGATGCTTCCACTAAGCGTCTGAAGGGCGAAAGCCGTCCGGTCAATCCACTGGTCAACAGAATGATCGTGCTGGGTGCACTGGAAGCGGTGGACTGGGTGGTGTCGTTTGAAGAGGACACGCCACAGCGGGTGATCGCAGATATCCTGCCTGACCTGCTGGTCAAAGGTGGCGACTATAAACCGGAAGATATCGCCGGTAGCAAAGAAGTCTGGGCTAATGGTGGGGAAGTGCGGGTGCTGAATTTTGAAGATGGCATCTCTACCAGCAACATCATTAAAGCGATTCAGTCGAAAGCCTGACGGCGCAGGTGATAAAAGAAAGGGGCGATCCGATATCGCCCCCTTGTCATTTATGCCGCAGTGAGGGTTACTGCAAGTCTTCGGTCCTGACCGCTTCTGCAGGTGCGGTGGCCACACCACGGCTTTCCAGTTCGGCAATGCGCTGTTCCAGTGCGGCCAGTTTTTCGCGGGTGCGCAACAGCACCTGAGTCTGCACGTCAAACTCTTCGCGGTTTACCAGGTCCAGCCGGGTCAGCTGTGACTGCAGAGTCTGACGGATTTTCTTTTCAACATCGTCGCCAAACTCGCGGATCCCTTTCGGCATAGACTCATGGACCTGGCGGGCAAGCTGTTCAATTTTTTTGGGGTCAATCATGGCGGCTTCCTGGTAGCGGCAAAGTTTCTGTAAGTGTAATGCCATAACCTCAAAGGATAAACCCGAAAACGCTAAAGCAGGAAATGGGGAACTATTTGCGCATTTTGTTCGTTGCCTCACCATTTTTTCGGCGCTATAGTAATCAGGCTTATTCTCAGGGCGGGGCGAAATTCCCCACCGGCGGTAAATCAGCTACGGCTGAAAGCCCGCGAGCGCTTCAGACCTCCCGGTTTGAAGGTCAGCAGATCCGGTGTAATTCCGGGGCCGACGGTTAGAGTCCGGATGGGAGAGGGTAACGTATCTTGTCGGGCTTTTGCCTGCCTCGCCGTTATTTTTTTGTCACTGCATGACACTCCTAAGCACGCCCTGATTCTGGTAACCCATACATAAATTAAAGGTTTATTTACCATGAATCAGTCGCTTTTTTCTGAATTTGGCACGCCGGAACAGCGTGTGGAACGGGCTCTTGCTGCTTTGCGCGAGGGTCGTGGTGTAATGGTGCTGGACGATGAAGATCGTGAAAACGAAGGGGACATGATCTTCGCCGCAGAGACCATGACCGTTGAGCAGATGGCGCTGACTATCCGCCACGGTAGCGGCATCGTCTGCCTGTGCCTGACCGAGGAACGTCGTCAGCAGCTTGAGCTGCCAATGATGGTCGACAACAATACCAGCTCTTATGGCACCGGCTTTACCGTAACTATCGAAGCGGCAGAAGGCGTGACCACTGGTGTGTCAGCGAAAGACCGTGTGACCACTATTCGTGCAGCTATTGCTGATAATGCCAGTCCAGCTGATTTAAATCGTCCTGGTCACGTGTTCCCACTGCGTGCGCGTGATGGCGGCGTGCTGACCCGTGGCGGCCACACAGAAGCCACTATCGATCTGGTGACGCTGGC
This sequence comes from Erwinia sp. 009765445, assembly GCF_058137865.1. Taxonomy (NCBI): domain Bacteria; kingdom Pseudomonadati; phylum Pseudomonadota; class Gammaproteobacteria; order Enterobacterales; family Erwiniaceae; genus Erwinia; species Erwinia sp. 009765445. Next base: position 218,727 of record NZ_JBYUWC010000007.1, on the reverse strand, counting down.
CGGTTTCAAACCTGCTGGTGTGCTGTGTGAACTGACCAACGATGATGGCTCAATGGCGCACGCGCCGGAAGCTATCGTATTTGCGAAGCAGCATAATATGCCGGTCGTCACTATTGAAGACCTGGTGGCTTATCGCCGCAGCCGCGAAACCCGTCAGGCCAGCTAAATCATCGTTTTAACCGACTGAAACCGGGAATTTCCCCGGTTTCAGTGTGATTTACGCCTTTTTATGCTCTCATCGCTACAGCTTAGGCTGTATTTCACATTCACGTATTGAGAAAATACTCTTGACTTTTACGGACTTATAAATTTTAATAAATTTTTCCTGATAATAGGAATAAGTATTTATTTTAACTTAAAGGATTAAGTTTATGCACACTCTCAGCTCAAAGATTGAATATGTAAAAAATACAAATCTATTCATTGTTGTTGAACGTCTTTATAGCCGTGATTCAATAATGCCTTCTGTTGGGAATATTGGCCCTTCCTTATTACAGGTTCACAAGACGGTTTATCAGTTAAAAAGAAAACAAGATATGTTTATTGAGGGTGAGAAGATTACTTCATAGAATGCTACATTGTGGCAGAAGTTTAAAATGCTTACCGGCTCGCAAATTGTGACCAGAGACAGCAATAATGGAGAAATGCTGTTTGTGATAGAATTCAGTGGTTCAGTATTAAAGGCAACCGCGTTATCAGGTATCCCGGAGAGTAAAAAAGTACCTGCTCTCTTAAAAAAAGAATATTCGTTGAATAAAGGTCCTCTGAATTATGGTATTGATCCAATACCTGGAATTAATCTTTACGGAAGAAAAGAAGTTAGGTTTCATATGGAGGATGGAGGGAAAGGTACTCCTGTGACAGCTGCAAAATATAATAAAGATACCGATCAACTGCTATTAATTGAGTCAGCGACAGAGCTATCAGATTTGATGACCTGCCTTGAAAAAAACGGCATCAGGTAACTATTATGAGAAATAACTTCATATTTTTAACGATTGTTGTCGTGATCTATGCCTTTATTGGCTATCTTTCTTATGATCCCGCAGTGAGATTTTATCTTAATGGTTGGAGTCTGGTAACAACTGATCTACGAGATTATGTCTTAATGGCTATTAAAATTGCAGTCTTGTCAGCATTCCTGTCTTTTGTTGTTGCTATTATTTTCCAAAAAATAAAACCGCTCTCTTTAAAAGAGAGGCTCAGGATTCATGTGTGTTTTTTTATCATTAATGCTGTTTTTTTTGTGATTGCTCTCTATGTCTTTCACCCAAAACAGGAAATGGGAACTAATGTGGTTGTTGCCTATTCCGTAAATAATGTTAATTTGGCTCCTTATTATTTGTCATCATTTGTGATTTCTTCGCTGCTCTGTGTTTTGTTGAGAAAAAAATGGTGACGCTTGTTAATTACATTGTAAGGATTATACTGCGGGGATTCAGGAAAACATTTTGTTATTCTGGGAGAGATGATCGAATACAATATGCTGTGTTCTTCTTTTTTCAGATGATATGGTTTTCAATATATCTTGAGTTCATGAGTGTGAATAATTACATAGGTCTTTTGCCGCTGGTATTTTTCTTGCTTCCTCTGCTGTCCAGCAATATCCGTAGGATTAAGGACAGCGGTTATAACGGCGCTCTCGCGTTGTTATGGCTGATTGCACCTTATCTGGTTATATTATTTTTCTTTTTCCCTGCTTCATCCACGAAGGACAAGAAAGCTTCTCATTGAGAGTGAGAAAAGTCTGCACCTTGTATCATTCATATCAATTCCAAAGTATTAACTGACTGAAACCGGGGATTTCTCCGGTTTCAGTGTGATTTACGGCCAGCCCCGACACTGCTTATTCACTCATTATGATGCTGAGTGAAGGCTACGCTCTCCCTGCTGTACCCGTCATACTTCAAGACGCCTGGAGGCGCCTGGTTTTGGTGCAGGTGCGTTGGCTGCGTTCATTCACCCGAATCACTTACCGTCGTCTGCTCATCGGGATTTATGCGCCTCGTCCCTGAAGCTCACCCTGCGGGCCAGCGCGGGCGCTGTTCAAAAACGATGACGTTTTTGTCCTGCAACTTGAATTAATCAGGATATATATCGGGCTGGCAAGATCAGAACAGCGTTTCCAGTTCATCAACAACATTGTACCGATCGTCAATAAGCAGCAGCGTTTTCCATTTATCAAATGTCAGGCAGGGGTGAGAAGTGCCAAAAACTAATATATCACCGACCTGAACATCACTACCCGCAGCCAGCTGCAACATACAGTGTTGATCCATGATCCCGATACTCTGCATGGCTTCCGGCGAGAAAGGCAAAGCCTGGCCTGCCCGGTAATGGGCGACGGGCTGGGGCAATCCGGCATCAAATGCGCAGTCGCGTTTGCCAAAATTAACCACGGCTCGATCGCTGTCCGGCACTGACTGCACCATCGCCACCAGTTCAAGTGCCGAAATGAGATCCCCTCCGAGATCGCAGGCAACGCTGTCACGTGCTCTCAACTCTTGTTGAGCGAGATGGTAAATCCCCTTGTCATGCGTGATATAGCAACCCGGACGGATGACAATCCGGCAGGCTGCAGGGATTTCTGCATTCAGCCAGATATTACACACCACGTCATACCAGACGGAACCTGCCCCGGTAAGAATGAACTCCCCCTCCACGTATCGTTCAAGCTGACAGGCCAGTCTGGCCGCGTCACGCAGCAGGTTCTCTACCTGTGGCTGTGGATCGTCGCCATGTAACACGCCTTCATAAAGTTCCAGCCCACGCAGGCGCAGGCCCGGTAACAAAGCTATTTGTTGTGCCAGTGCAAGAGCGGCTTCCGGAGTGCGGGAGCCACAGCGTCCGCCAGGTACACCCAGCTCCAGCAGAATATCCACTTTCTGGCCCTGCGAGCTGAAAAAAGCCGATAGCGTCTGCGCATTACTGAGGCTGTCCACGCAACAAAGGTAATCCACCTGCGGATAGTGTGACTTCAGGCGCGAGATAACCTGCATATTCGCTTTACCAACCAGTTGGTTCGCCATCAATACCCGATTAATGCCGCTCGCCATAGCCGCTGCCGCCTGCCAGGCGCTCCCTACACCGATTGCCCATGCGCCAGCCTGCTGCTGCGCTTTGAAAATCCACGGCGTCATTGTCGTTTTTCCATGAGGAGCGAGAGACACGCCGCGTTGGTTTGCATAGCGCTGCATCCACTGAATATTGTTTTCCAGCGCGGATTTTTTGATCGTTGCGGCAGGTAAACAGACTTCTTCAAGCAGCACATTTGCCTCACGCGACAGTTGTGCGGATTTATGTGAGATAAGCAGGTCTTTGTGATACTTCATAACGCCTCCTGACGGTTTTTTTAGCTGAGTTTGTTTTTTGTATCTTTGTTAATTTATTGAATTTAATGTATTTATTCTAAATTTGTGATTTTTAATGGTTTAAAGTATCACTAATTAATATGGTTTTTGTGTGGTTTTCCACTTTTTTTTATATCGCAGCGATGGTCTACTTATGGTCAGAACATAAAGGGAGTGAGGCGTTATGAAGCTCGACTGGCTTTTTAAAAATGTTACGGTGGTGGATGGCAGTGGTGGCCCTCAGTATCGCGCTGATGTGGCGGTTTACCAGGACCGTATCGTGGATATCGCCCCGACCATTGCACAACAGGCCCGGCAGGTGATTGATGGTACTGGCAGGGTGCTGTCACCGGGGTTTATTGATGTGCATACCCATGATGATATTAACGTTATCCGGATGCCTGAGTATCTGCCAAAGATAAGCCAGGGGATTACTACGGTGATTGTGGGAAATTGTGGCATCAGTGCTGCGACAGCATCAATCAAAGGTCAGGTCCCCGACCCTATGAATTTATTGGGTGGGAGTGAACATTTTATCTATCCCACCGTTAATGCTTACGCCGATGCCGTGGCGTCAGCACGTCCATCTGTCAATGTGGGCACCCTGATCGGTCACACTGCACTGCGTAATAATCATATGAGCTCGCTGTTTCGCACCGCCACCAAAGGGGAAATAGCGGCGATGCGCGAACAGTTGTGCCTGGCGCTGAGCCAGGGGGCTTTGGGGCTCAGCACCGGTCTTGCCTATGCGAGTGCATTTCACTCCTCCACTGAAGAAGTGATGGCCCTGGCAGAAGAGCTGTCCGGAACCGGCGCGATTTATACCACTCATTTGCGTTCTGAGTTTGAGCCTGTTCTGGAAGCGCTGGATGAAGCATTTCGTATTGGCAGACATGGCAACGTTCCGGTTGTGGTGTCTCACCATAAATGCGCCGGTGCCAAAAACTGGGGCCGTACGCGGGAAACACTGCCTTTTTTTGATGAAATGCGTCAGCGCCAGGAAATTGCCTGTGACTGTTATCCCTACTCTGCCAGTTCGTCCACGCTGGATATCGGGCAGGTGACAGACGAGTTCGATATCGTGATCACCTGGTCAGAGCCCCATCCCGAGCAGGCGGGCAAAACGCTGCAACAAATTGCCGCGGGCTGGCAGACTTCCTTACAGGACGCCGCTAAACGACTGATGCCTGCAGGCGCAATTTATTACAACATGGATGAGCAGGATGTGCGTCGGGTTTTACGCTATCCGGTTTCCATGATTGGTTCTGATGGATTGCCTAACGATCCGATGCCACATCCAAGGTTATGGGGTGCGTTCCCAAGAGTGCTTGGACACTATTGCCGGGATGAACAACTGTTCCCGTTGGCTACCGCCGTTCACAAAATGACCGGACTTTCCGCCGCGCGCTTTAATTTGTCGCAGCGTGGCCTGGTAAAGGTGGGCTACTACGCCGATCTGGTTATGTTCGACCCACAGACGATTCGTGATGTGGCTACTTTCACCGCTCCCCAGCAACCCGCAGCCGGTATTGACGCGGTAATGGTAAACGGGGTGATGAGCTACAACGGTGAACAAAAAATTACCGGACGGGCAGGTCGTTTTCTGCGGCGTCAGTCATAAAACTCAGGAGGGTGTATGTCTGTTAAACGTTATGGTACGGCAGGGGGAACGGGAACGGGAGGGCAACATCTTCCCTTTTCACGGGCGGTTGAAGCGGCAGGCTGGCTCTATGTCTCCGGGCAGACGCCAATGAAAGAGGGAGAAGTTGTCGAAGGGGGGATTGTTGAACAGTCGCGCCTGGCGATTCAGAACTGTATCGATATTATGACTGAAGCGGGCTATACGCTTGCTGACGTGGTGCATGTGAGTGTTATTCTCACCGACTCGCGATATTTCCAGTCATTTAATAAAGTTTTTCGTGAGATTTTTGGCGAACATCCTCCGGCGCGTATTTGCTGTGTGGCCGATCTGGTTGTGGACTGTAAAGTAGAAGTGGATGTGACCTGTTTTAACGCTGCACGCCTGAAATAAAACCTTTCCCATTGCGGAAGGGGACGTAATAAAAGCAAAAAGATAAATAAGTTTTTTATGTTTTTAACTGAAAGCATTCGTGGGTCTCCTGTATTAACAGGGGACTATTCTTGTCAACACCATAATGTCGATTCGCTAAGGCATTATTTACCGTATTGGGACGAGAGCAATGAACAATATGTCTTTTTTAATCTGGTTCACTGTCTATGCCTGTGCCATGATTACGCTGGGTTGGTATGTTTCCCGACATCAAAAAAATGGCGATGACTTTTTATTGGGTGGTCGCTCATTACCGATGATTTTAACCCTGGGGTCTACCGTAGGCACAATGGTAGGGACGGGGTCCAGCGTAGGTGCCGTCGGGTTTGGTTACTCCAATGGCTGGGCAGGGATGCTGTACGGACTGGGAGGGGCCATAGGCATTTTGCTGGTGGCGTGGTTATTTGCCCCGGTGCGTAAATTGCGGTTTATGACCATGAGCGAAGAAATTTCTTATTATACCGGCGGCAGCCGGATTATAAAAAATCTTGTGGCAGTATTGATCTTTATCGCTTCGATTGGCTGGCTTGGTGCTCATGTATTAGGTGGTGGACTCTATCTTGCCTGGGCCAGTGGTATTGATATTAATACGGCGAAAATTATCATTGCTCTCGCCTTTATCGTTTATGTGGGAATCGGCGGTTATTCCGCAGTGGTATGGATTGATACGGTTCAGTCAATTGTTCTGTTTGTCGGTTTTATCTTAATGGCGGTGCTGGCTGTGCACCATGTCGGTGGTTGGGATCATATTAAACAATCCGTTGATCCGGCAGCACAGAGTTTATTTGCCGTGGATAAAATGGGAGTATTACCCGCATTGTCACTGGCAATGGTTATTGGCGTTGGTGTGCTGGCAACGCCGTCTTATCGTCAGCGTATCTATTCTGCAAAAAATGTCTCTTCAGTACGTCAGTCATTCACCATCACCGGGGTTTTATATCTGATGTTCTCTTTCCTGCCTGCCATTATCGGCATGGCCGTGTGGACAATGAATTCCCACCTGGAAAATAGCGGTTTTGCCTTCCTGTTTGCCACTCAGGTCCTGCCGCCGGTGCTGGCAATGGCGGTGCTTATCGCCGGGATGTCTGCCAATATGTCCTCCGGCAGTTCCGATGCCATCGCCGCAGTCTCTATTATCCTGCGCGATCTCTATACGCTGATCACCGGCCATATGCCGGCCCCGGAAAAAGCGATCCGCCTGTCACGTATTTTCCTGGTTCTGGTCATTGGTCTGGCGCTGATCTTTGCACTGACCTCCAATGACATCATTAGCTATATCACCAAAATGATCTCGATGATCATGTCCGGAATGTTTATCTGTTCAATCCTTGGGCGCTTCTGGATGCGTTTTAACTGGCAGGGCGCGCTGGCGGCTTTGTTGGGTGGCGCGGCGGCATCGGTGATTGTACTGATGGACAGCCACTGGCTCGCATACTGGGGAAACCCCTGTATACCGTCAGTAGTGACCAGTCTGGTCGCTTCTGTGCTCGTCACCTTGATCACACCCGCCAGTAAACTCAGCCGGGAAGAGGCGCTGGAGATGATTACCCGGGAGCGTGAAGAACAGCCTGGCACGGCACCGCTTAACGTGGGTGGTTCTAAAGCTACAGAGAGTTGAGAGGGACATTATGGAACGCTGGATTGCCGTAGACTGGGGGTCGACGCATTTACGCTGCTGGCTGTTCGCTGACGATCAATGTGTGCAACAGCTACAGTTGCCGCTGGGGATCACTCAGCTTCAAGGTCAGTCTCCTGCCGATATATTTGGACAATATATCGCACCCTGGCGTGAGGATGCGCCTGTCCCGGTGGTGATGGCGGGAATGATTGGCAGCGATGCGGGCTGGAGAAGAACGCCTTATCTGGCCTGCCCGACTTCGCTTTCCGATCTCAGTGAAAGGCTGTACGAGGTGGCTGACAATGTCTGGATAGTACCGGGGTTGATGGTGCAGCGAGCGGACGGCTGCGATGTTATGCGTGGCGAGGAAACCCAACTGGCAGGAGTGATACAGCTGATGCCAGCGCAATGCTACGTGATGCCGGGCACCCATTGTAAATGGGTGGACGTAGATGACGGCCAGATTTGCCATTTCTCTACGGCAATGACTGGCGAGTTACATCATCTGCTGATGAACCACTCATTGACGGGGAAAGGATTACCGGCACAGCAGGCAGATAATGATGCTTTTCAACTGGGTCTTGAACGGGGAATGGATACTCCTTCGCTGATTTCACGGCTGTTTACCGCAAGGGCCGATCGGCTGCTGGGAACGCTGGCAGTCACATCGGTAGCGGATTATTTATCTGGTCTGCTGATTGGCGCAGAAGTGTCGGCCTTTTGCCGACAAAAAAAGAGGGGCGCTGTCACTCTGGTTGGCAGTCCGCAGCTTAATGCCCGTTACCGTCAGGCATTCGAGCAGATTATTGTTGCGGTCACTGAGTGTCCCGGCGATAACGCATTTTTACAGGGAATAAGGAGTCTGGTTTATGCAAGACAATAAACTGGTGGCGATCTTACGCGGGATCACCCCCGCAGAGGCGCCCTCTCATATTGAAGTGCTGATTGAGGCCGGATTTCGCTACATTGAGATCCCGCTCAACTCCCCTGGCTGGCAGCAGAGTATTCCGGCAGCCGTGCGGCAATTTGGTGGGCAGGCGGTGATTGGTGCAGGGACAGTGTTAAAGGGTGAACAGGTTGATTTTCTGGCACAGGCAGGTGCGCGGCTGATTGTGACCCCAAATACGCAGCCTGACGTTATCCGTCGCGCCGTCAGGCATGGCATGCTGGTCTGTACCGGATGCGCGACGGCGACAGAGGCTTTTAATGCCCTGGAGGCCGGTGCAGACTGGTTAAAAATATTCCCCTCCAACATTTTTGGCCCTGAGTACATTCGGGCGTTGAAAGCCGTATTACCTGCAGATGTTCCGGTGCTGGCGGTGGGAGGAGTAACGCCAGACTCGCTGGCAAACTACAGACGGGCCGGGTGTGCCGGAGCCGGTCTGGGCAGCGATCTTTACCGGGCCGGGCAGGATACTGGCAAAACCCGCGAAAATGCCCTGCAATTTATTGATGCCTGGCAAAACAGAGACTAATCCCCCAGAGGCTGACGATCCACGCCGCCGCGCAGGCTGTCCAGTGAGAGTTTGATGCGGCGGAGGCGATCTTTGGCCTGAGCTTTATTTGCCATTGCCAGCTCGGTAGCCAGCACATCAATCATTGCCAGCATGGCGTAGCGTGAGGGGCTGGGCTTAAAAATATAATCATTTTCCCGGACGTGCAGGGGGAGCACCAGATCGGCCACGGCGGCGAGCGGAGTTTCAGGCGGCGTGACTGCAATGACCTTCGCACCATACTGCCGGGCGATTGCGGCGCTTTCTGTGACTTCCTGCGTGTAGCCCCCTAAAGAAAGCGTGACCACCACATCCTGTGGCGCGACTGCTGAACACATCATGCGGACCAATAAGCCATCGTTCTGACTCACCACGGGCAGGCCAAGCCGAAACAGACGATACTGTAACTCCTGCGCGCAAATAGTTGATCCTCCCCCCATGCCAACCACGAGGATTTGCCTGGCCCCACTCAGCAAGCTCACCGCTTTTTGCAGTGCCTGGCTGTCCAGTGCCCGACGATTGGTATCCAGTACGCTGATAATAGACTCATAAATACCCTGCACGCCTTCAAGGTCCGGAACATCAAGAATGAACCGCTGACCGACCGCCAGTGACTGCGCCAGTTTTATTTTGAGCTCGCGGACATCCTTACACCCTAATGCTCGTGCAAAACGGGTGACCGATGCCTGGCTGGTCTGCGTCAACCGCGCCAGTTCGGCAATGGGCAAATTGGTCGCGGTGGCTACGTCATCCAGAATAAATTGTGCGATGCGTTTTTCCGTGGCAGTCAAAGCCATAAATCGTTCAGTAATGCAGGAAATGATATCGATGGAGTAGGCCATGGGCAGGTATCAACACTAAGCATATAATGATACTTAGTATCATGGCCTTTTTCCGCGGGATGCGTCAAATCATACTCACCTTACAAAACCGTTTATTCTTGTTATTCATAGCGCATGCCATTCAAATTTCCTGAAGATCTTCATCATACTTCTCCGGGTTCATCGGCCGGGAAATGGGCGTAATGTAGCCGTCATCAAGCCGACATATTCTGGGGAGTTATTATGAGTCAGACACGTATGCCCGCACTGTTCCTTGGCCATGGCAGCCCGATGAATGTGCTGGAAGAGAACGTTTATACCGAAACCTGGCGTGAACTGGGCAAAACCCTGCCGCGTCCGAAAGCGATTATTGCCGTTTCGGCGCACTGGTATACCCGTGGCACAGCGGTAACGGCGATGGAGAAACCGCGCACTATTCATGACTTTGGCGGTTTCCCTCAGGCGTTATTCGATACGCATTATCCTGCACCGGGTTCACCGGAACTGGCGCGTGAAGTGGCTGAAGCGCTTGCTCCTGTCGACGTTCATCTCGACCAGCAGTGGGGGTTTGACCACGGTTCATGGGGCGTACTGATCAAGATGTATCCGGACGCCGATATCCCGGTGGTACAGCTGAGCGTGGACGGCACCAAACCGCCTGCTTACCACTTTGAACTGGGGCGTAAACTGGCTTCACTGCGTGAGCAGGGCATGATGATTGTCGCCAGTGGCAACGTGGTTCATAACCTGCGTATGGTACGCTGGCAGGGCGATCCGGAGCCTTATTCCTGGGCTGCCTCATTCAATAATTATGTGCGCGATAACCTGAGCTGGGAAGGCCCGGCAGAGCAGCATCCGCTGGTGAATTTTATGCAGCATGAAGGGGCTGAACTGTCTAACCCGACGCCGGAGCACTACCTGCCGCTGCTGTATGTGCTGGGCGCCCGTCAGTCAGGCGAAGCGGTGTCGATCCCGGTGGATGGCCTGGTGATGGCCTCGCTGAGTATGCTGTCTGTCCAGGTGGGGTAGCAAGAGAGGGCCGGATAAATCCGGCCAGATGATACTTGCTACTCCAACAGGGTTAAGCAAAGTATCATCCGGATCGCGGATGGGTTTATCTGGTCGCTCAGATTTGTCATCCATGCGGCGATTTCCCTTCACGCCGCTTTTTACGATCATTCAATAAAAGCGTGCGGGTAGAAGCGTGATAGATCCTGCGTAATCAGATCGCGATCCTCGCGCAGGCCGATCCCGGCTGGCTGATCGTCTATCAGCCAGCTGCCGATCAGCGTGTAGCTGTCGCCGAATTTCGGCAGCGGATGGAACTGCTGTACGATCATGCCTTCTTCACCGTAGGGTCCGTCAACACGGGCAATTTCCTGACCGTTTTCCACGATGCTGATATTGGCACCCTCGCGTGAAAACAGCGGCTTGACCACGTATTTATCCATTGCCGGGACGTTATCTTCCGCGAAATAAGCTGGCAGCAGATTGGGATGATTCGGGAACATCTTCCACAGCATCGGCAGCAGCGCTTTGTTGGAGATAATGCTTTTCCATGCCGGTTCCAGCCAGCGTACACCAGCGTCTTCCAGCTTGGTGGAAAACACTTCGCGCATCATGAATTCCCACGGATAGAGCTTAAACAGGTTGCTAATTACCTGATCGTGCACATCGGTAAACTGGCCTTTTTCACCCAGACCAATCTCGTCGATATACAGAAACTCCGACGGCAGGCCCGCTTCCGTGGCGCAGTCCTGCAGGTATTGCACCGTTCCGCGATCTTCATCAGTGTCACGACAGCAGGCAAAATGCAGCCAGCTGAAGCCGTGCTGCTGATGCAATGCGGCGAAGCGATCGATCAGCTTTTCCTGCAGGCTGTTGAACTGGTCGCTGCCTGCGGGAAGGTTACCAGCGTTGAGCTGATCTTCCAGCCACAGCCACTGGAAAAACGCGGCTTCATACAGCGACGTTGGCGTATCGGCGTTGTTCTCCAGCAGTTTGGCGTCCGTCTGCCCGTCCCAGGCAAGGTCCAGCCGGGAGTAGAGCGACGGCTGGTTGGTTTTCCACGAGGCCCGCACGAAATCCCAGGTGTGCTTTGGAATGCGGAATTTGGCGAGCAGCTCTTCGCTGCCCACCACTTTATCCACCACCTGCAGGCACATCTGATGCAGTTCGCGGGTGACATCCTCCAGCTTTTCAACCTGTTGCAGAGTGAACTGATAGTAAGCATCCTCACACCAGTAAGGCTCACCGTGCATGGTATGGAAACGGAAACCAAATTCAGTGGCCGTTTCACGCCAGCCCGGACGTTCAGCGATAGCAAGACGCTTCATGTCCCGTTAGCCTCCGAAAGAGCGGCTGGAGCCGGAAGCGGCGCTGCTGCGAGACATAGTGGACTGTTTTGCCACACTGTCACCAAAGCCGCCACGGGTAACGGTTGAGGTTGTTGCCGGTTTCGGTGCCAGCGCTGTCTTCGGCACGGTCATTGTCCGGCCCGGCGTGGCGGTGCCGAAGCTTTTACCACTGGCATCGACAAATTTGCCGTTGGCCGGGCTGCCTGGCACACGTGAGGTAAACAGTGGCTGCTGAGCGAAGCCTGCACCGCCGCCCATCATGCGGCCCATCATGTAGCCCGCCATCAGCGGCATCCAGAAGCTGCCGCTCTGTTGAGATTCGGCACTGGTGGAACCGATCCCCGCCTGAGCAGGTGCCTGCTGGCACTGACCTTCACCAAATTCTGCCACGCAGTCTTCGCGGGTGGCATATTTCGGCGCGGTCTTCTCCGCTTCTTTTTTAGCGTTGTTGTACGCCGTCGTACACTGTTCGCTTTTGCCAGGATTGGCTTTCGAACAGTCGTCAGCGTTCTGATACATCGAGACTGTTTCATCCGATTGTTCACAACCGGCAAGCATAAATACCGCGGTCACCGCTATGGCTACCGGGGTGAGATGACGTGCGCTCCAGCTTTTGCGAAAGGAGGCATGATTAATTTTTTTAGTCCGTTTCATCACGTTCTGTCCTGTGCCCACCAAAGGTAACGCTCAGGATAAGGGAACAGCGGTGAAAATTGAAGCGAAGGGGAGTGCTGGCAGGGGAACTTTACGTAGCTATACGTTTGATTGTGAAGGGGGCAGCTGTCGCCGCCCCCAGTTCATCATTAATGACTGAACGGATTACGTTTACCGCTGGCAGTTGCGCTGGTTTGCGCAGCCGCTGGAGTGGCACGCGCCTGCATCGGGGCAGAAGCTGTCTGGCCACCATCCGCAGCGGCATCCTGCTGCGGGTTTTCAGGTGCCACGGTGTCAGGGGATGTCGGGACATCTTTACCCAGACGGGCGTTCAGCGCCTGCAGATCCTGCTCGTTCAGCGTACCCAGAGCAGACTTGATGTTCAGCTCGTTGATCATGTAGCTGTAACGCGCGTCGGAAAGCTGCTGCTTGGCGTTGTACAGAGTAGTGGTCGCATCCAGTACGTCAACGATAGTACGGGTACCCACCTGGTAACCCGCTTCCATCGCATCAAGGGAGCTCTGGGCGGATACCACGGCCTGTTTGTAAGCGTTGATGCTGCTGATTGAAGCATTCACGTTGTTGAAAGAGGAACGCACGGTCTGGATCGCCGTACGGTGTGCGCTTTCTAACTGCTCGCTGGCTGAAACGTAGGAGTACTGCGCCTGTTTCACCTGAGAAGTCACGGAACCACCGCTGTACAGAGGCAGACTGAAGCTCAGACCCACCTGGTTTGACCCGGTGATGCTGTCAGAAGTCGCAGAGGTCTGGTTAGCGCGGCTGCCGCCGTATTTGCTGTTTGACAGGCCGGTCGAAGCGGTAAGATCCAGCGTTGGCATGTGGCCGGTTTCAGCAGAGCGAATCTGCTCACGCGCAAGATCCTGAGTCAGACGGGCTGATAACAGGCTGAGGTTGCGGCTTTCAGCTTCCTTCATCAGCGCGTTAACTGCCTGTGGTTTTTCCGTCTGAAAGTGGTCCACGTTCAGCGAAGCCAGGCTTGGGTAGTAATTACCGGTTACCTGACGTAGCGTTTCAACGTTGTTATCCAGGTTGTTACGCGCTGTCACTTCGTTCGCCAGCACGCTGTCATACTGTGCGCGGGCGTTCTGCACGTCAGTGATCGCAACCAGGCCAACGTTAAAGCGTTGCGTGGTTTGATCCAGCTGACGGTAGATCGACTGTTTCTGGGCTTCCGTGTAGGAAAGAGTGTCAATGGCGTTTAATACGTTAAAATAGGCCGTGGCGGTGTCGAGGATTAGTTTCTGCTGCGCAGTCTGGTAGGTGACATCCTGAATGCCCGCAGTTTTTTCCTGCAGGGTCAGTGCGCGCCATTTAGACATATCAAACAGCGTCTGCGTCAGCTGCAGTGAGCCGCTGGTGGTGTTGGAGTGCAGACCGCTATTGTCGCGGTACCCATTGTTATAGGTATAATCAGCACCCAGGCCTAACTGTGGCAGCAGTGGGCTGCGGGCCTCATTAATTTTCTCGAATGCCGCATCGCGATCGGCTGCAGAACTGCGAAGATCGGGGTTAGACAACCGGGCCTGCTGATAGATCTGCAGCAGATTTTCCGCCTGGCTGGCGACACTGAAGCCACCCAGGCTCAGGCCGATAAGTAACGGGAGCAGTTTCTTCATTTGCATTCCTTGTTGTGCAGCAAAATTGCTATGGTAGCGCTGACGTAAGCCGAAAAATTATCGCCGATTCTAGCAGAGTAAACTAAAGAGGTAAGTTGGCTGAAAGTGCCATGTTGCCACAATTTACTTAAATAATTCATTAAGAACTACACTCCCGGCGCAATCGGGATTGCTTTTTCTCGTTTTTGTCACAACCAGCACGGGGAGAACCAGATGGAAACCGGCAAAAAATACCCAGTGACTTTCACAAAAAACGATGTAGAAATTATTGCACGTGAGACACTTTACAGTGGTTTTTTTTCACTCACTCGTTACCATTTTCGCCATCGCTTGTTTAACGGTGAAATGAGTGGTGAAGTAAAAAGAGAAGTGTTTGAGCGCGGACATGCCGCAGTGCTGCTACCCTATGACCCGGTGCGGGATCAGGTGGTCCTGATTGAACAAATCCGTATTCCCGCTTTTGACAGCAGCACAACACCATGGCTGTTAGAATTAGTCGCCGGGATCATTGAACCTGGCGAGACACCGGAAGACGTGGTTCGCCGCGAAGCAACTGAAGAAGCAGGATTAACCCCAGGTCGCGTAAAGCCGGTGCTGAGCTTTCTGGCCAGTCCGGGCGGCACCAGTGAACGGCTGGCGATTCTGGTGGGAGAAGTGGATGCCAGCGTGGCGCAGGGAAACCACGGTCTGGAGGAAGAGAATGAGGATATTCTTGTTCACGTGGTCAGCCGCCAGCAGGCTTACCAGTGGGTGGAAGAGGGGAAAATAGATAACGCCGCCTCTGTCATCGCTTTGCAATGGCTGGAGCTGCACCATAAAAAACTTCGAGACGAGTGGAAAACCCAATGATCAAGCGCTACGTACCTGATTTCCCTGAAATGATGCGCATCTGCGAAACTAACTTCGCGCAGTTACGCCGCCTACTGCCTAAAGAAGACCTGGCGGGCGAGTCAGTGACATATCAGGTCAACGGCGCACGCTATACGGTGACCATCCAGGAGTCGACGCGCTACACTACGCTGGTGGAGATCAAGCAAATCGCCCCGGCGGTCAGCTACTGGAGCCTGCCGGCTATGTCAGTCCGGCTGTACCACGACGCGATGGTGGCGGAAGTGTGTTCCACTCAGCAGATCTTTCGCTTCAAAGCACGCTATGATTATCCAAACAAAAAGCTGCATCAGCGTGATGAAAAGCATCAGATAAACCAGTTTCTTGCCGACTGGTTGCGCTACTGTTTAGCGCATGGCGCGTTGGCCGTACCGGTTTGCTAAGCCGACGGTGATACCTTCTGCGATGGCGTTAACCTTAAGGATTGTGATTGGATAGCCTGTTAAAACTTCCTGTGGAAAATGGGGCCCGGGTCAGGATTTTACAGATAACGGATTCCCATCTTTTTGCCGGTAAAGACGAAACGCTGCTGGGTGTGAATACCTGGGCCAGTTTTGACGCGGTGCTGCAGGCTATCTCGGCCAGTGAGCAGGCGTATGATTTGATCGTCGCCACTGGCGACCTGGCTCAGGATCATACCGTCGAAGCCTATCAGCATTTCGCTGAGGGAATTGCTCGTCTGCCTGCGCCCTGCGTATGGTTACCGGGTAATCATGACTTCCAGCCCACCATGTTCAGCACGCTGGCCGAGGCGCAAATTGCCGATGCAAAGCACGTGCTGGTGGGCGACCGCTGGCAAATAGTCCTGCTGGACAGCCAGGTCTTCGGTGTACCGCATGGCGAACTGAGTGACTACCAGTTGGAGTGGCTGGAAAAAACGCTGGCGATTGAGCCGCAGCGCCATACGCTGGTCCTGTTGCATCATCACCCGCTGCCGTCCGGGTGCACCTGGCTTGACCAGCACAGCCTGCGCAACTCGCATATGCTGGAAGCTGTACTGCAGCACTACCCGCTGGCCACCACGCTGCTCTGTGGGCATATTCATCAGGATTTGGATCTGAACTGGAATGGCCGCCGTCTGCTGGCTACCCCATCCACATGCGTTCAGTTCAAGCCGCACTGCACTAATTTCACCATTGATTCCGAGGCACCAGGCTGGCGCTGGCTGGAATTGTATGATGACGGCCGGGTTGAAACGGTGGTGGAACGCCTGCAAACCCGCGCCTTCAGCCCGGATCTTGATTCAGAAGGATACTGAGTAATGGCCACGCTGTTGTATTTGCACGGCTTCAACAGTTCACCCCAGTCCGCCAAGGCCACGCAGTTTCGCCAGTGGCTGGCAGAGCAACATCCGGATATTCGCGTGCTTGTGCCGCAACTACCGGCATTTCCGGGAGAAGCGGCAACCCTGTTGGAAAACATTGTTATGTCCTCGGCAGGCGAACCACTGGGGATTGTAGGATCTTCGCTGGGCGGCTATTACGCCACCTGGCTGTCACAGTGTTTCACGCTGCCTGCGGTGGTGGTGAATCCCGCCGTACGGCCTTTTGAGCTGCTGGTGGATTACCTGGGCGACAACGAGAACCCGTACACCGGCCAGCAATATGTGTTAGAGTCTCGCCACATTTACGATCTGAAAGTGATGCAGATTGACCCGTTAGAGTCGCCGGATTTACTCTGGCTGCTTCAGCAAACGGGCGATGAAGTGCTCGATTACCGTCAGGCCCTGGCTTACTACAGCGCCTGTCGCCAGACGGTAGAAGAGGGCGGAAATCATGCGTATGTCGGATTCGAACGCCATTTCTCCCCGATCCTCGACTTCCTTGGCCTGTCAGGCAGCTGAAGCGGGCCGCGGAGTCTGGCCAACCATTTTTAGCCACCAATCAGATTTATACGATGACTCAATCCAGCTACAACGCTGATTCCATTGAGGTACTCAGCGGCCTCGAACCCGTGCGTCGCCGTCCGGGAATGTACACCGATACATCACGTCCTAACCACTTAGGCCAGGAAGTGATCGATAACAGCGTCGATGAGGCGCTGGCGGGCCATGCCAAACGTGTGGAGGTGATCCTCCACGCGGACCAGTCGCTGGAGGTTATTGACGACGGACGCGGCATGCCGGTCGATATTCACCCCGAAGAGGGTGTACCCGCGGTTGAGCTGATCTTCTGTCGTCTGCATGCCGGCGGTAAATTCTCCAACAAAAACTATCAGTTCTCCGGTGGCCTGCACGGCGTGGGGATTTCGGTGGTTAACGCCCTGTCAACGCGCGTGGAAGTGACCGTTCGCCGTAACGCTGAAGTGTATGAAATGGCGTTTGAAAACGGTGACAAAGTCGAAGATTTGCGCGTGACTGGCACGGTAGGAAAGCGCAATACCGGTACCCGCGTGCGCTTCTGGCCGGATGCCTCTTTTTTCGACAGCCCGCGCTTCTCCGTGTCCCGTCTCAGCCATTTGCTGAAGGCGAAAGCGGTTCTCTGCCCGGGCGTTGAGATTGTCTTTAAAGACAAAGTTAACAACACCGAGCAGACCTGGTGCTATGCCGATGGCCTGACTGACTACCTTATGGAAGCGGTAAACGGCCTGCCAACGCTGCCAGAGAAGCCGTTTGTCGGTTCTTTTGCCGGTGATATCGAAGCGGTGGACTGGGCGCTGCTGTGGCTGCCGGAAGGCGGCGAGTTGCTGACGGAAAGTTACGTCAACCTGATCCCAACCATGCAGGGCGGCACGCACGTCAACGGCCTGCGCCAGGGCCTGCTGGATGCGATGCGCGAGTTCTGCGAGTTCCGCAATATTCTGCCGCGCGGCGTGAAGCTCTCGGCGGAAGATATCTGGGATCGCTGTGCTTACGTGCTGTCGGTGAAGATGCAGGATCCGCAGTTTGCCGGTCAGACGAAAGAACGCCTCTCTTCACGGCAGTGCGCGGCATTCGTGTCCGGCGTGGTGAAGGATGCCTTTAGCCTGTGGCTGAACCAGAACGTGCAGGCCGCAGAGATGCTGGCCGAGCTGGCGATCTCCAGCGCCCAGCGCCGTATGCGTGCCGCCAAGAAAGTGGTGCGTAAAAAGCTGACCAGCGGACCGGCACTGCCGGGCAAACTGGCCGACTGTAGCGCGCAGGATCTGGCCCGCACCGAGCTGTTCCTGGTGGAAGGGGATTCTGCTGGTGGATCGGCCAAACAGGCGCGCGATCGTGAATATCAGGCGATCATGCCGCTGAAAGGTAAGATCCTGAACACCTGGGAAGTCTCCTCGGATGAGGTGCTTGCCTCGCAGGAAGTGCACGATATCTCTGTGGCGATTGGCATCGATCCGGACAGTGAAGACATGAGCCAGCTGCGTTACGGCAAGATCTGCATCCTCGCGGATGCGGACTCCGATGGTCTGCACATCGCCACGCTGCTGTGTGCGCTGTTTGTCCGCCACTTCCGCTCGCTGGTCAAAAACGGTCACGTTTACGTCGCGATGCCGCCGCTGTACCGCATCGATTTGGGTAAAGAGGTCTATTACGCGCTGGATGAGGAAGAGAAGGCTGGAATTCTCGATCAGCTGAAGCGCAAGAAGGGTAAACCTGGCGTGCAGCGCTTCAAAGGTCTGGGCGAAATGAACCCGCTGCAGCTGCGTGAAACCACCCTCGATCCTAATACCCGTCGTCTGGTGCAGCTCACCGTGGAAGATGATGAAGTGGATAAGACGATGGCGGTAATGGACATGCTGCTGGCCAAGAAGCGTTCGGAAGATCGCCGCAACTGGCTGCAGGAAAATGGTCATACCGCAGAGATTGAGGTTTAAGCCCCCCTTAATGGTAAAAAGCCCGGTACAGCGAAAGCTGACCGGGCTTTTTTAATACGCTGATCTACGACCGTTCCGTATTCTGCTTTAACTGAAACAGCCGGCTGTTAATAATCGCAATATTCACTTCACAAGGCATGCCATCTTCAAGATAGACAGTTTCGTTTATCTCCAGCACCGCATCATTATTATTAAGATTTAACAGCGACATCTCGTCCGGGTTGGTGATGTTAATGGCGCTTAAATTCTGATCCCTGCGCTGAATTTTTTTTCCGGTCAGTTGCTCAATGTAGGCATATTTTGAGATTTCCAGCTTGCTGAACTCCATGCTGCTGAACAGGTTGACCGGCAGATGGATATGTTCCAGCGCCACCGGGACATCATCAAAGCACATCAGACGCAGGATTTTATAAACCTGGTCACTGTTTTTGATGCGCAGCGCCTGGGCAATTTCAGGTGAAGGGACTTTCATGATACTGACCGCGATGACTTTTCTGACGCCTTTATGGCCGTTTCGCTGCGCCTGATAATCAAAGGGGGAAAGTGCGTGAAACCTGCCTGAATGGTTGCTCTGGCCAATTGAACCCACAAACAGACCGGAACCTTTAACCCGGTAAACTCTCTGCTGATCGATAAGAATTCGCGTGGCTTCCCGCACCGTGGCTCGCGTGATGCCGATGTTTTTTGCTATCGCAATTTCAGTGTCAATCTTATCTCCCGGCAGAAGGCCATCTTCTTTCATCTTCCTCAGGATGTAATCGACAACCTCTTTCTGTTTTTCTGTGATGCCATCGATCATCTGTGTTGTTCCCGATAAGTGGTAAAGGTGGCAGCGCCGGGCCGGGAGTGCACATATTTGCCTGAAAGGCCGATCTGCAAACCCGCCAGATGACCCTGAGTTGTGATCAAGTTAACGAATTTGCACTTCAGTGAATATGTACAGCTCAATTTCGATTTTACACATTGTGTACAGACACGTCCAGGTGCATCATGAACATGACTATACACATTTAAGCTGTCTGTACGTAGTGAGTGATGTCATACAATCAATAAAAAATATGACCAGTTTTCCGGCATAGCCCCCCTTTTAACCAGGTGAACAGATTTCGGGAGAACGAGTGTGGTAAACAACGAGTTAGCTAACGCAATACGCATGCTGAGTGTGGATGCAATCCAGAAAGCCAATTCCGGTCATCCGGGTGCCCCGATGGGGATGGCAGAGATTGCGGAAGTGGTCTGGCGTCGCCATCTTCGTCACAATCCACAGAATCCGCAGTGGGTTAACCGTGACCGCTATGTTCAGTCGAACGGACATGGCTCAATGCTGCTCTATTCTCTCCTGCACCTGACCGGCTATGACGTGACCCTGGACGATATCCGTGAGTTTCGTCAGCTTCATTCCCGCACGCCAGGCCATCCCGAATATGGCTATACACCTGGCGTGGAAACCACCACCGGCCCGCTGGGGCAGGGTGTGGCAAATGCGGTAGGAATGGCGATTGCGGAAAAAGCGCTGGCCGCCCGGTTCAACCAGCCCGGCTTTGCCATTGTGGATCACTACACTTGGCTGTTTATGGGCGATGGCTGCCTGATGGAGGGGATCTCCCACGAGGTTTGCAGCCTGGCCGGCACCTTACAGCTCGGCAACCTGATTGCGGTCTGGGACGATAACGGCATCTCCATTGATGGCCACGTTGACGGCTGGTTCTCGGACGATACCCCGGCCCGCTTCCGCGCTTACGGCTGGCACGTTATCGACGGTATTGACGGGCATAACCCGGCTGAAATTGATGCTGCCGTACGTGAAGCCAAAGCGGTCACCAACAAACCCAGCCTGCTGTGTTGCAAAACCATTATTGGCTATGGCTCGCCGAATAAAGCTAACAGCCATGAGTGCCATGGATCCGCTCTCGGCGCAGAGGAAGTGGCTCTGGTGCGCAAAGAGCTGAACTGGCCTTACGCACCTTTCGAAATTCCTGCGGAGATCTACCAGGCGTGGGATGCCACAGCCCAGGGTGCCAGCAGCGAGCAGGAATGGGATACGTTATTTGCCGCTTATCAGCAGCAGTGGCCCGAGCTGGCTGCGGAATTCACCCGTCGAATGAGCGGTGAACTGCCTGAAAGCTGGGCTGAAAACATGCAGGAATATATCGCCGGGCTGCAGGCCAATCCTGCCAGTCTGGCGACCCGTCAGGTCAGCCAGAAATGCCTGAATCACTTTGCCGATCTGCTGCCGGAGCTGCTGGGAGGATCGGCGGATCTTTCTCCGTCGAACCTGACACGGCACCAGAAATCCGTCGATTTTACCGCTGAGCAACCGGCCGGGAATTACATCTCCTACGGCGTGCGCGAATTTGGTATGTCAGCCATTATGAATGGGCTGGCGCTGCATGGCGGGTTTATCCCTTACGGCGGCACGTTCCTGATGTTTATGGAGTATGCCCGCAATGCCGTCCGCATGGCTGCGCTGATGAAGATCCGCTCTGTCTTTGTTTACACTCATGACACCATCGGACTGGGAGAAGATGGCCCGACCCATCAGCCGGTAGAGCAGCTGGCCTCTTTACGACTGACTCCCAACATGGAAACCTGGCGCGGCTGCGATCAGGTGGAAGTAGCCGCAGCCTGGCAGCAGGCGGTGGAGCGTCAGGATGGCCCAACGGCCCTGATCCTCACCCGACAGCCGCTTGAACAGCAGCCACGTACTGCCCGTCAGCTGGCAAACATTGCCCGTGGCGGCTATGTGCTGATTGACTGCGACGGTAAACCAGACATGGTGCTGATCTCCTCCGGTTCAGAAGTGGAGCTGGTGGTCAGCGCGGCGGCGGCGTTGAAAGAGGAAGGGCATCAGGTCCGTGTCGTTTCCCTTCCCTGTACAGAACGTTTTGATAAACAGGATGAACTGTACAAAGAATCGGTATTGCCGAAAGGCGTTCGCACGCGGCTGGCTGTCGAAGCCAGTATTGAAGGGTTCTGGCAGCGTTATACCGGGCTGGATGGCAAAGTGATAGGCATGAGCACCTTTGGCGAGTCTGCGCCAGCCGGCGTACTGTTTAAACACTTTGGCTTCACCAAAGAGAACGTACTGGATGTGGCCCGCAGCATGCTGAAGCGCCCGGCATAACGCATACTCACTGTGCAGAAAATTTTTTCAGGAAAAAAGACGATGTCTAATCTGGCTAACTGGCTGAATAACGAAAAAATTCAATATATCGACGCGGTGTCCGACTGGAAAGAAGCCGTCCAGCTTGCCGGGCTGCCGCTGCTGAAAGAGGGGGCCATTTCGCAGGATTATATTGATGCGATTATCCGGCAAAAAGAGGAGATCGGCCCCTATTTTGTTATCGCTCCAGGCATTGCCATGCCGCATGCCCGTCCGGAAGAGGGGGCAAAGGCGCTGGGATTATCGATTGTCAAACTCGGTCATGCCGTGACCTTCGATGCTGATGAAAACGATCCGGTAGACGCCATTTTTATGTTCTCGGCACCGGACAGTAACAGCCACATCGAAATGATTTCTCAGCTTGCTGAAGTGCTCTCCGATGATGAAAAAATGGCGAGTATCTTCAACGCGGGTAACAAAGAAGAACTGAAAGCAATTTTGTTGACGGGCAATACTGTCAGCCAATAATTCAGGGAATCAATCAATTACATTTTTATGAGGTGTTATATGAAAATTATGGCGGTTTGTGGCTCAGGTTTAGGCAGCAGCTTTATGATGGAAATGAACATCAAAAAAGTGCTGAAAAATATCGATGTAACGGCAGACGTTGACCACTCCGATCTTGGTTCAGTAACACCAGATCTGGCTGATGTCTTTGTTATGGCTAAGGATATTGCTTACAGCGCCAATCTTCCTGAAGATAAGGTCATTATTGTGAATAACATTATCGACCTGAAAGAGATTGAGCAGAAAATGCGTGAGTATTTCGACAAATAATAATAGCTAAACATCTCAGAACACCTTATCTCCGAGGTTATTATGTTTATACAAAGCCTTTTACAGGTAGTCGTCGACGTGCTGAAAGTGCCCTCTATCCTGGTCGGATTGGTGGCACTCTTTGGCCTTGTTGCCCAGAAAAAACCGTTGCCCGATATTATCAAGGGAACGGTTAAAACAATCCTGGGCTTTTTAGTTCTGGCTGGCGGGGCCACGGTCCTGGTCGGTTCATTGTCACCACTGGGGGACATTTTCAAACAGGCTTTTGATGTTCAGGGGATTATCCCGAACAACGAAGCCATGGTCTCCATTGCTCTTGCGAAATATGGTGCGCCAACCACGCTGATCATGGCGTTTGGTATGGTGGCTAACATTGTTGTCGCGCGCTTTACCCGACTGAAATACATCTACCTCTCAGGTCACGTTACCTTCTATATGGCCTGTATGGTGGCGATTATTCTGTCGGTGGCAGGGTTTGAAGGCGTACAGTTGATTTATACCGGGTCTCTGGCTCTGGGCATGCTGATGGCATTCTTCCCGGCGCTGGCTCAGCCCTATATGCGTAAAATCATCGGTGGCGACCAGGTTGCTTTGGCCCATACCGGCACCGTTGGTTATGTTCTGTCAGGCTGGATCGGCTCAGTGGTGGGCAAAGGCTCAAAATCCACCGAAGAGATGAACATGCCAAAAAACCTCAGTTTTTTGCGCGACAGCACCATCTCTATTTCCCTGACCATGATGATTATTTATCTCATCCTTTCCGTTTCTGCGGGCAAAGAGTATGTGGAAAGTCATTTCAGTAACGGGCAGAACTACCTGGTCTATTCCTTTATCCAGGCGATTACCTTTGCTGCTGGCGTCTTTATTATCCTTCAGGGGGTGCGATTAATCCTGGCGGAGATTGTTCCGGCATTTACCGGTTTCTCGGAGAAACTTGTGCCAAACGCCCGTCCGGCGCTGGATTGCCCGATTGTGTTCCCTTATGCGCCTAATGCCGTTCTGATTGGGTTTATTTCCAGCTTTGTCGGCGGTCTGGTTGGGCTGTTTATCCTCGGCCAGTTGCATTGGGTGCTGATCCTGCCTGGTGTGGTGCCACACTTCTTCTGCGGCGCGACTGCGGGGGTCTTTGGTAACGCCACCGGCGGGCGTCGTGGTGCCACTCTTGGTGCGTTTGCCCACGGCATCCTGATTACCTTCCTGCCGGTAGCGCTGTTACCTGTGCTCGGTGCTATTGGGTTAACCAACACCACCTTCTCTGACACGGACTTTGGCGTTGCCGGTATCGCGCTTGGCAATATGGCGCGCTTTATGGATAAAGGGACTATCACCATGGTGATAACCGGTATCTTTGCGCTGCTGGTGATCTTTAATTTCGCCTTCAGGAAGAAGGAAGTGGTTGAAGAGAGTCAGGGTTAAGTCTGAACTTACCGGAGCGCACTTCTTTGCGCCTGAATATAAAAAAAGCCTTACTCAGCTGAGTAAGGCTTTTTTAGTCCACTGATGACATATCGGTATGCTGCCCCGAACGTTAACTCACATGACGTTTTGCATTCTTTTGCGTCATTGCACATTAATTGGGCGTTGACCTGGTGCATTTTTATCCGCGCGCAATTCACCATCTCAATTAAATCAATAAATTATATTATGGCATCACTTTTGCAGTCTCATTAATTGGAACTTTGTCCCATTTAATGAGACATTTGCAATGTCTATACTCGAAACCACCGCCAGCATCCTCAAACTGATGGTCTCCCGCCAGGGTGGCATTCGTATCCAGGATGTCATCACCCATCTCGGCATGCCGAAAAGCACCGCATCAAGAGTGATGAGCCAGCTCGAGTCTTATGGTTACCTGGAAAAAGATGAGCAGCAGGGAACGTTTCTGCCTGGCCCATTGATCCTCTCCGCATCGCACCTGGTCAGCCGCCAGCTGACGCTCAGCGATCACGTTGATGTGGCGCTGCGCGGCCTCTGCGATCGCACCGGTTATACCGGTTATATCTCAATGCTCGACAGCCAGGAAATTCTGGTGCTGCGCGTGATTCACGGCCGCCATGCGCTGGCGGTTGTCACCTGGCCCGGCTCACGCTCTCCGGCATGGGGAACCTCAACCGGGCGGGCCCTGCTGGCCCGATTTACCGACACACAGCTGCATGATTTTTTTGCCAGCCCGCAAGTCATTGCTCAACTGAGCGGCAGCAAGCTGGAAGCCAGCGAACTGGTGGCTGCTGTTGCCCGAACCCGTGATGCCGGATATGCCTGCGCGATTAATGAATCGGTTGCCGAAACGGCCTCCGTCAGCTGCGCGGTGGGCGACCCGGTGACGCAGGAGGCTGTCGCGTTCTGCCTTTCGTTCCCGCAGGCGCTCGCCACTCCTGAAGAGCTGCAACGCATAGCCACGCTACTGAAAGAAACCGCCATGACCATAGCCCGTAAAACGGGCGATGCGCCGATCCGTCCTTAGCTTCCGTTTTTTACTTTTGCCACTGCCAGGAGAATAACCGTGAGTCAGACCGCCCATTCAGATACCCCGCAAGAGGGCCAGGAAGCTCATCCACGCGCTTTCGCCCCCGCAACGCTGCTGATGCTGCTGGTGCTCAGCGTGTTTGGCGCCATTATCGGCGTCCAGCTGTTAACCACCCTTGGCGTCACGCCTAACACCGCCATTATCGGCGCGATGGTGGCAATGATTATTGCGCGTATTCCGTTGCAGTGTTTCGCCCGTTTTCGCTCGATCCATATTCAAAACCTTGCGCAGAGTGCCACCTCCGCGGCCACCTTTGGTGCGGCAAACTCGCTGCTGCTGCCCATCGCCATTCCCTGGTTATTTGGCCGTCAGGATATGGTGATGCCCATGTTCGTCGGCGTGGCGCTGGCGATGTTGCTGGACGGCTGGCTACTCTATCGGTTGTTTAACTCCCGCATTTTCCCGGCCGAAGGGGCATGGCCTCCGGGTATTGCGGCGGCCGAGTCTATCAAGGCAGGCGATCAGGGTGGCAAACAGGCCGTTCTGCTCAGCGTTGGCATTGCGATTGGGGCTGTCGGTTCCTGGTTTAAATTCCCGATGGCAGCGCTGGGCACCGCGTTTATCGGCAATATCTGGGCGCTTGGGATGCTGGGTGTGGGATTCCTGCTGCGCGGTTATTCACAGCCGCTGTTCAGCATTGATATCAACAAGCTCTACATTCCGCATGGCGTGATGGCTGGCGCTGGCGTGGTGGCGCTGTTTCAGATCGTCAGGCTTATCCGCCAGAGTAAACCGCGTCCGGCGACTACAGAGGCAAGCCACGAGGCGGCCCTGCCAGCGGTCCAGAGTGAGCAGATTGGCAAAACCATCCGCTATGGTGCGCTCGGTTTTGTGGCGATTTCGGTACTGATTGCTCTCAGCAGCGGCCTGTATGCGCACCTGTCGCTGCCCTGGCTGCTGGCGTTTATGGTTTATGCCGCTTTTGCTGCTTTCCTGCATGAAATGATTGTCGGTCTTGCCGCGATGCACTCAGGGTGGTTCCCGGCATTTGCCGTGGCGCTGATTACCCTGCTGATCGGGATTTTGATTGGCTTCCCGCCGGAAGCGCTGGCGATGCTGTGCGGCTTCTCTGCCGCAACCGGCCCGGCATTTGCCGATATGGGCTATGACCTGAAGGCTGGCTGGATCCTGCGCGGAAAAGGGCAACACACCCGCTTTGAACTGGAAGGCCGTCGCGAACAGCTGATCGCAGCGATGATCGCCTTCGTGGTGGCGATGCCGGTGGTGCTGTTTATTTTCCGCGACTACTTCTCACAGGGATTGGTGCCGCCGGTAGCGAAAGTCTATGTTGCCGCCATCAACGCCGGGGTTTCGATGGAAATCGCAAAATCGCTGCTAATCTGGGCAATTCCGGGAGCGATTATTCAGCTGATTGGCGGTCCGGGCCGTCAGATGGGCGTGCTGCTGGCGACCGGTTTGCTGATCAATAACCCGCTGGCGGGCTGGGCCGTAATGATCGGGATCGTTATCCGTGCGGTGGTAATGCGCGTTGGCGGCGAGCCGGTACGTAACAAAATCGAGGTGCTGGCAGCCGGTCTGATCGCTGGCGACGCACTGTTCAGTTTCTTCAGTTCCGCCCTGCCGGGCGGCAAAAAATAACTCCGCAACACCATGGAAATCGTTATGAGCTTACAACAAACATTACAGGTTTTTGAGTTACTCGACAGCGCGTATGCCAGCGGCGACAAGGTGAAAGCCCTTTTCAGCGGTTACAGTGATATCGACGTCACCGTGAAGAGCGTTACCGGGAATAAAGGCAGCACCGATTTTGTTAAAATTGTCATTCCAGGCACCAACGGCAAACGTGGCGGTGGTACAGCACCGACGCTGGGGATCGTGGGGCGTCTGGGCGGTATCGGTGCGCGTCCGGGGCGTATTGGCCTGGTTTCAGATGCTGACGGTGCCATTGCCGCCGTGTCCAGCGCCCTGAAGCTGGCTGAAATGCAGCGTCAGGGCGACAGTCTGCCGGGCGACGTTATCGTCACTACTCATATTTGCCCGGATGCGCCAACCCGCCCACACGAGCCGGTAGATTTTATGGATTCTCCGGTGGAAACCGAAGATATGAACGAGCAGGAAGTCTCAGAGGAGATGGATGCGGTACTGTCAATCGACACCACGAAGGGTAACCGCATCATCAATCATAAAGGCTTTGCCATTTCACCGACGGTGAAAGAGGGCTACATTTTGCGGGTTTCAGAAGATCTGCTGCGGGTGATGGAAATGACCACTGGCCAGCTGCCGGTGACCTTCCCGATTACCACTCAGGACATTACGCCGTACGGCAACGGCGTCTATCATCTTAACAGCATCCTGCAGCCCTCGATTGCCACCTCTGCGCCTGTGGTTGGCGTGGCGATTACGGCTGTCGGCATCGTTCCGGGCTGCGGCACCGGTGCCAGCCATGAAACGGATATTGCGCTGGCCTGTAAATACGCGGTGGAAGTGGCTAAAGAGTTCACTCGTGGCACCTGTCAGTTCTACGATAAAGCAGAATATCAGCGGTTGCAGGATCTCTACGGCTCGCTGGCCCATCTGCAGAAACGTCAGCCGGGAGTCTGAAATGGCGATCCGCAAAATCGGTACCCTGACCATCGGGCAGGCACCACGAAGTGATATTACGCCGATCCTTGATGCTGCATTGCCGTCCGGCGTCAGCTGTCTGCATGCGGGCGTGTTGGATGGGCTGGATGACGCGGCAATCAATGAACGTTTTGCTCCGCAGCCGGGTGATGCGCTGCTGACTTCTCGCCTGCTGGACGGACGTGCAGTGGTGATGGGAAAACCGGCGGTGGGCAGGGCAATCCAGCAGAAGATCGACTGGCTGGAAGAGCAGGGGTGCGAAATTATCGCTATTCTCTGCACCGGAGAGTTTCATGGCCTGCGCAGTCAGCATGCCTGGCTTATCGAGCCGGACCAGATCCTGCCGCCGACGCTCAACGCGCTGGTGGGCAGCCGTCGTGCCGGGATACTGGTGCCGCTGGAGTCACAAATCGCCAGCGAGCTGGAGAAATGGCAGGGAGCTGCGCAAACGCCAGTGTTTGCCGTCGCTTCACCGTACACCGCCAGTGAAGAGGAAGTGGCCACTGCCGCACGTTCACTGGCAGAACAAGGGGCAGAGGTGATCCTTACCGACTGTATGGGCTACACCGGCTGGCATCAGGCGATCTGCGCGCAGCACGTTGAGCAGCCGGTGATCCTGTCCAATAAGCTACTGACTGACCTGCTACGTAATTTGCTTTGAGAGGAGAGAAGAATGGATCTGCTGTTACTGAGCAACTCGGCCATGCCGGGCCTGGCTTATCTTGAATATGCGCTGGCTCCGCTGAAGGCGCAGCTGGGCGGGCGCCGCAGAGTGCTGTTTATCCCCTTTGCTGGCGTGACCCAAAGCCACGATGCCTATACAGATAAAGTCACTCTGGCACTGACGGAGCTTGATCTGGAGATCACCGGCATTCATACCGTGACGGACCCGCTGGCGGCAATCGCCGATGCTGAGGTCATTATGGTTGGCGGTGGCAATACGTTTAATCTGCTGAAATCCTGCCGCGAGCAGGGCCTGCTGGAGCCAATCCGCCAGGCAGTGAAGAAGGGCGCGCTGTACGTTGGCTGGAGCGCAGGAGCTAACCTCGCCTGCCCTACGATCCGCACCACCAACGATATGCCGGTTGTCGATCCCGGTGGGCTGGATGCGCTTAACCTGGTGCCGCTGCAGATTAATCCGCACTTCACCAACGCGCTGCCAGTCGGTCATCAGGGCGAAACACGCGAGCAGCGCATTCGCGAACTGCTGGTGCTCGATCCCGGACTGCAGGTTATCGGCCTGCCGGAAGGCAACTGGATTTCAGTACAGAACGGCCGCGCTCAACTGGCTGGCAGCAATCCGACGCTGCTTTTCAAAGCCGGTGAGGCGGCCATTACGCTGGCTGCGGATCACTGTTTTTGACTGATAAGGAGCGGATATGCTGGGGATTATTCGGGTTCTGACCCATGACGATCAACACTTTGTAGAGGAACACGGGCGCCAGATCCAGCAGGAGTACGGTATCGCCTCGATCAGCCGTTGTATAGCCGATCAGCGCAGCGGGATCTTTGATGCACAAAGCGAAGCGCTGGCCATTCCAAAGATTGTGGCGCTGGGAGAGCAGCTGGAAGCCGAAGGGTGCAACATGCTGTTTCTCAGCTGTGCGGCCGATCCAGGACTGGCGATGCTGCGTGCGGCGGTAAGCGTGCCGGTAGTGGGCGCAGGCAGCGCGGCGGCGAATATTGCTGCCATGCTGAAACGTCCGGTGGCCGTTATGGGAATTGGCGCTGAAGCGCCTGCACCGTTTCGGGGATTAACAGAAAATAGCCCGGGTTATGCGCGGCCGGAAGGCGTGTTCAACACCACCGATCTGCTGACCGCCGAAGGCCGCAAGCGGGCGCTGGAGTGTGCCGACAGGCTTTACCAGCAAGGGGCCGGGGTGATTGCCTTTTCCTGTACGGGTTTTTCCACCATCGGGCTGGCCGATATGATCCGTTCGGAGCTGGGAAAAATAGCTGTCGATGCGGTGAGCGCCGCAGGCCTGTTTGCCAGCCAGCTTTCGCGCTGAGTTGATTAAGAAGGACGCTCAGGGGGATCAGAGGATCATCCCCCTGTTCAGATTGCCTTGCCACTAACTGCCCCACCAAGCGCTGTCCCCGCAAAATGCTCAGGCAATGGCACGGAATAAATTACAAACGGGGGGAGATCCGGATCGGCTGCAGGAACAGGTTTTTTCACCGGAATATACAGATGGCGGTCTGTGCTGATAAAGGAACCATCCGGGCGGATCAAAGTCGGATCGGCTACCAGCACTGCTGTTTTGCCTGCTGAAGAAAGGATTGAAATATGCTGTGACACGGTTTCAGAGAAATAGATATTTCCGAGTGAATCCATTGAGCAACCGCCAGAGAAGTTATTATCAAACACGTGCTCCACTTTCTCTGCCAGTGAGTCATCACTTAACGTTGTGTCATGCAGGTAACGGGTCTCGATGCGATACAGCGGACCTGTCGGAGCAGCCCAGTAAAGCCATACGCCATCGGCAGTGATCTCAATCATGTCACTGTTGGGCGGCTGGAAAGTGGCTTTGCCTTTGACATGTGCAAGAATTGCCGGGATCTTCGTCCGTGAGGCCATTACCGCCTTTCTGCCTGACAGGCGGCGCAGTGTTTGACCCGTGGCCAGGTCATGAACAATAATCCCCCAGGCCGGAGTCGGTAATATACATTTTCGAACCGTGAAAACGCAGGTCGTTCATCTGTGCGCCAGCAGGCAGGATCCGATCATCAAACCGCAGGATAGTGAGGATTTTCCCTGAAACAGGATCCAGCTGAACGATCTTCTGTGCACCTGGCTGGGGTATCGCGTCTTGCGGTGAGAAGACCCCGGCGCTGAGCGAACCCTGATCGACGCACCATACCGTATCATCCCCGAAAATGTGCACAGAATTAAGGTAAACAAAGGATTCGCGGCCATCTTTGCCGGGAGCCCACTCATTCCAGCTGTTGCCGGGGAAGGGAACCAGTGAGCCATCGGTTTCCCGCCGTGCCAGCGAGGGAGTTGGTTTATCTCTGGCATAGCGCGGCAGGCCGACAAACAGGACATTACTGCGGGTTAATGCTACCTGATTCGCCAGCCAGGGGGAGCGAATGGCAACCTGCAGGAGAAGGGGCGATTCAGATGATGCGGTATCAGAGTCGGAGGGTTGTGTTTGCGGGGGGGACTGAAACCGCAGCCTTTACTGAGGGCAGCGATTTCACCAGCCCTGTAGCCCCTAATGCACTCAGAAATAACCGACGGGTAATGGGCAACTCACTTCTCCTCAATTCAACACACGCAAACACTCCAGAAAGGCCGCTTTAACCTTATCGGCCTGCACCTCTAAACACAACGTCTGTTTGTGGCAGCCCGAGAAGGGATTAAACCTGGACGCTAAATGCGTGAGCTGTCGCAATGTCTGCCCGAGGGTGATCCCTTCGCTGACGACCCTGAGCGGGGATTTCACCGTGGTGAAAAACTCCGGATGGTTAAGCCAGGAGATGGTCAGCGTGTCGTGCAGCGCCATGCCTTCAAACCCTTCCTTCTCCAGGCTGTAGCGCAGATACCCTTTTGAGATGGCCTCCAACACCGGCAGGTTGAGGCTGCGGATCTCCTCACCGGTGATCAGCACTTCATGGGTAACGTCGAGCGGCAGAACCACCACCGGCAGCGCGGAAGAGAGCACCTGATCGGCCGCGTGTGGATCTTTCCAGATATTGAATTCGCTGTGTGGCGTAACGTTGCCTGCATGGCCGTGAGTGCCAAAAGCGCCACCCATAATCACCAGTTCTTTGACCAGTGGGATGATTTCAGGCGCTATATTAATGGCCGTGGCGATATTGGTCAGCGGGCCGATCGCCACCAGAGTGACCTCGCCCGGCAGCGACTTCACCGTATCAATAATAAAGCTGACCGCATTGTCAGCTTCTTCATCAAAAGGGTTGGCTAACGCATCGCCCAACCCGTCGCCGCCGTGAACCGTGGCTGCGTTCGTCACCTGAGATAACCCCAGCGGGCGGGAACAGCCACGAAATATCGGGGCATTCAGGCCGATCTGCCGTGAGAACAGTTTGGCATTTTTTACTGCCTGACCCACCGCTACATTGCCAAATACGGTGGTGATGCCGAGGATATCTTGCGTTTTCGACGCATAAGCCAGCGCAAAAGCATCATCCACGCCGATATCTGTATCAAAGATGATCTTTCTCATCACGCCCTCTGGTCATCAGGCCGGGGTTCAGCCCGGCGCAAAGTTAACGTCTTTGAGGAAGGCTTTGATCCTTGGATGCTGCCCGTCCTGCAGCACTTCCGGCGCATCGTCGCAGACCACGCGGCCCTTCTCCATAAACACAATACGATCCGACACCTTAAAGGCAAAGTTCATCTCATGGGTCACAATCACCATGGTGATGCCTTCTCCGGCCAGCGTTTCGATCACCTGCAATACTTCGTTCACTTTCTCCGGATCGAGTGCCGACGTGGGTTCATCGAACAGCATAATCTGTGGCCGCATCATCAGCGCCCGGGCGATAGCCACTCGCTGCTGCTGTCCGCCGGAAAGCTGATGCGGGTACTTCATCGCATGGTCCAGCATGCCGACTTTTTGCAGCAGGACGCAAGCCTGATGCTTCAGCTCGCTCAGCGGCGCGGTGCGATGGTAGCGCGGAGCCAGCAGCAGGTTGTTCATCACCGTCAGATGCGGGAACAGGTTAAAGCTCTGGAACACCATGCCAATATTCAGGCGATGTTCATCGTGTTCAATAAAGCGCGGCTTCTGCGTACCCTGTTTGCTCAGCTGAATAAAGGGCTGGCCATTAATCCGGATCTCACCATTATCAATCTGCTCCAGGCCGTTCAGCAGGCGGATCAGCGTGGTTTTACCGGAGCCGGAAGGGCCGATAACAGAAACCACTTCGCCAGGCTGGATCTGTAGATTAACAGCGCCCAGCACTTCCACATTGTTATAAGCCTTATGCAGCTTCAAGGCCTGTAACGCCGGGATATCCTGTGCCAGGGCAGGGCGTGCCACAGCGGCCAGCGGCTGGCTGGCTATAGCGGCCAGGGTAGGATCGAGCGGACGGGCTGTGTTGCGTTGGGTCACGTCCAGATAACGCTCCAGCCTTTTCAGCAGGAAGTCGAACACCGTGACGATAAACACGTAGTAAAACGCCACCGCCGCCATCGTTTCCATCACCAGGAAATTCTGCGAGTAGAGGCGCTGGCCGACCATCAGGATTTCGGTCAGTGAGATCACCGATACCAGCGAGCTGAGCTTCACGATTGAGATGTACTCATTCGCCAGTGAGGGTAGCGCCACGCGGATCGCCTGAGGAATAATTATCCGCCACTGAATACCCGCATAGTGCAGGCCGAGGGCGCGTGCAGCCTCCCGCTGGCCTTTTGGAATGGATAACAACCCGCCGCGATGGATCTCGGCGATATAGGCCGTTTCGCTCAGCACCAGCGCAATCAGGCCAGCCCAGAAAGGATCGCTGAGCAGGGCAGAAGATGCCGGCAACGCCTGTGGCAGGTTATAGACAAAGATTAGCAGCACCAGCAGCGGCAAACTGCGGAACAGCCAGATATAAACACGGGCGGGAACGGACAGCCAGGGCTGAGAGGCCTGCTTGCCCAGCGCCAGCACAAAGCCCAGCACGATGCTGATCGCCCAACTGAGCAGGCTCAGCTTGCATACTGTCCAGGTGGCCAGCCAGAAGTCTGCGTCACTCAACAGACTCAGTAAGTAGTTCCAGTCAAAAGTCATGCTTACTCTCCCGCCCGTCCGGATTACTGTTTCAGTGCCTGAATATCGGCGTCCTGCGGCTCAGCCAGGTGATATTTTTTCACCAGGGTGGCGTAGTCGCCGCTGGCTTTATAAGCGGCAATCCCGTCGGTTAATTCTTTTTTGAAGTCCGGATTAGTTTTGCTTACGCCCAGGCCGACCAGCACCGGATACAGCAGCGTGTCGGAAGTCACCGCCAGGCGGCCTTTCATCTTCTCAACAACCTGGCTGGCTACCGCTGCATCGGTCATCTGCACTTCTACCGCGTGAGAAAGCATGGCCTGCGTCACCTGCGGATCGGTTGAGAACTCGCTGACTTCAATCGGTTTCTGACCCTGCTTCACACAGTAATCGGTGGAAAGAGTGTGCAGTTTTTCCAGCCAGTAAGTGCCCTGCATTGAGCCGACTTTATGGCCGCACAGCTCTTCAGGTTTTTTCGGCTTGAAGGTGCTGCTGCTCAGGGCAATCAGCGATTCGCCGGTCTTCAGATAAGGGATCATATCGATCACTTTGCTGCGCTCCGGGGTGATAAACAGCGCAGAAGCAATCAGCTCAAAGCGTTTGGCCTGCAGGCCCGGGATCAGGCTGGTGAAGCGGGTATCCACATAGTGCGGTTCCAGCTTCATCGCTTTCGCCACGCCATTGATAAACTCGATATCAAAACCGGCCGGCGTTTTGCCGTCCAGGTATTCGTAAGGAGGGAAGGTGATGTCGCTGCCGACGGTCAGTTTGCCCGGTGTCATTACCGCCGCCTGAGCGAAAGCGGTAGGGGCCAGCAGAGATAGCGTTAAGCCTTGTACGATGTCTTTGATTTTCATGTTAAATCTCCGGTGCAGGTATTTCCCCTTTATATTTCGCACTACAGGTGCGTTGGCTGCTCAAGCCCACCCCAGTCACTTACTAAAGTAAGCTCCTGGGGTTGGGCTCGCTGGCCGCCTTCCTGCAGCACGAACTATTTTGGGTAACTTATTATTTTTAAAAACTGATTTTAGTCAGCCACATAAATTCTTAAGGCTGATCGCGCTGGATCAGCACATACTGCCGCGCCTGTCTTGCCAGCGGCACGCCGGGGTGACGATGAACGGTTTTGACTTCCCCAATCAGCATCACATGCCTGTTCAGCACCAGCTGGTTCGCCAGCTGGCAGTTAAAACTGGCCACCGCGCCGTGTAGCAGCGGTTGACCTTCGGCACTCTCTCCCCAGTCACTGTCATTAAAGGTCCGGGCATTACGGGTAGGAGCCGCAAAAATTTGAGCCAGCGATTTCTGTACTTCGGACAGCACGCTGATGCTGAAGCCGCCATTTTGCTCAATTGCCGGACACAACGGGCTGTCACGGTGCAGGCAAATCATCAGCAGGCGCTGCTCGGCAGAGACAAACGTCAGGCTGCTGATTACCCCGCCCGCCCGCCCGCCAGGACCATCTGTGGCGACGATATACATGCCGCTCACACAGCTTTCCATCGCGCTGACGAACGCATCAAGGGTGATCAGCGGTAACTCTTTGACGGTGGAATGCATAGCCGGATCCTCAATAATTGATGGTTGAGTATGTTCATGACGGGAGGGAAAGATAAATGTGTATTTTTTTATCCTCTGGCATCAAAAAAACGAGGCTCTCGCCAGACAAGTTTTCGCCTAACCTTTGCAGATAAAAATCCTTATTTATTTTTGCCTCGCTGGCTCCAAAAATGGGTCTGCTATGTCCGGAGCGAGAGCGGCCTGTAAAGCGGCTTCCGTTTACCCTGCGATTTTAAGGAACCGAAGATGAGTCAACCGACGCACACCCGCATTCGCATGTTTAACACCAAAGATACCTATCCTAACCAGGCGCTGAATAACGACCTCTGCCAGGCGGTCCGGGCCGGTAATACGGTTTATGTTCGCGGCCAGGTCGGCACCGATTTTGACGGTAATCTGATCGGGCTGGGCGATGCGGGACTGCAGGCTGAGCAGGCGATGAAAAACATCAAACAGCTGCTGGAAGAGGCCGGTAGCGACCTCAGCCATATCGTGAAAACCACCACCTATATTATTGATCCGCGCTATCGCGAGCCGGTCTATCTGGAAGTGGGTAAATGGCTGAAAGGCGTGTTCCCAATCTCCACCGGGCTGGTGGTTTCCGCGCTGGCACAGCCGCAGTGGCTGGTGGAAATCGACGTGATCGCCGTGATCCCGGAGGCATAATATGACCTTTTCCATTGCCGGTTTTTGCCCCCGCAGCGGCCAGTACGGCATTGCCATCAGCTCTTCAAGCATCGCGGTGGCGGCTCGCTGCCCGTGGCTGCAGAGCGGTGTTGGTGCGGTATCCAGCCAGAACGTCACGCTGCCTGCGCTGGGGCCGAAAATTCTCGCCCGGCTGGCTCAGGGTGATAACGCGCAGGCCGCACTGGTAGCGGAAATGGCTGCCGAGCCTTTTGCTGACTGGCGGCAGGTGACGGTACTGGATAACCAGGGTCAGAGCGCGGTCTGGTCCGGCGCACACACGCTGGGCGTCCACCATTCGCGTCAGGGACTGAACTGTGTGGCCGCGGGCAATATGTTAGCCAGTACCAACGTGATTGACGCTATGGTCGGCCAGTTCTGCGCGGATGCTGAGCTGTCGCTCGGCGACCGGCTGATGGCGGCCCTGCAGGCAGGTTTACAGGCTGGCGGCGAAGCCGGTCCGATCTACTCTGCCGGGCTGAAGGTGGTGAGCAGCGAAAGCTGGCCGCTGACCGATCTGCGTGTTGACTGGCACGAGCAGGATGCGATTGGCGAACTGGAGCGGATCTGGCAGATGTGGCAGCCGCAGAGTGAAGCGTATCTGACCCGTGCCGTCAATCCGGTCGAAGCACCGAGCTATGGCGTGCCCGGCGATGAGTAACCTCACCACGCGGGATCTGTTGGCGGACCTTATTGCTTTCAATACCGTCAGTCGCGAGAGCAACCTGGCGCTGATCGACTATGTCCGTGACTATCTGGCAGGCTTCGGTGTTCGTTGCCAGATCCTGAAAGATGACAGCGGCCACAAAGCCAACCTGCTAGCGGTGATTGGCCCGCAGGATCTGCCTGGCATTGTGCTGTCGGGTCATACCGACGTGGTGCCGGTTGACGGCCAGCAGTGGCAAAGCGATCCGTTTGTCCTGCGCGAAGCCGATGGCTTGTTATACGGTCGCGGCGCCGCCGATATGAAAAGCTGGCTGGCAGCGGTGCTGGCAATGGTGCCTGAGCTGGTGGCACAGCCGCTGAGCCAGCCGGTGTGGATTGCCTTCAGCCATGATGAAGAAGTAGGGTGCAAAGGGGTTCCGGGGCTGCTGGCCCATGTCGATACCTTGCCGGTGCGGCCTGCGGTTTGTATTGTTGGCGAGCCAACGGAGATGCGGCCGATCCTCGGGCATAAGGGGAAAATTGCCCTGCGCTGTGAGGTGACCGGGTATGCCAGCCATTCGGCTTACACGCCGCAGGGCGTGAACGCGATTGAGTATGCGGTGCGGATCATTCAGCAACTGATGGCGCTGGCGGAACGGCTAAAGCTGGAGCAGAACCTGGCATTCGACCCACCGTTTTCCACCCTGCAGACCGGCGTGATCCGTGGTGGCGAGGCGTTAAATATCGTGCCTGCACACTGCCAGTTTGATTTTGAAATCCGCACGCTGCCGGGTGTGGAAGCGCAGCCGATGATCGATGAGCTGGTCGAGTGGTGTCAGCGTGAGCTGGTGCCGCAAATGCAAAGTATTTCACCTGACTGCGCCATTACTTTCAGCCCGCTGAGCCACTATCCCGGCCTGCAGACAGAGAGCTCGGCGGCGATTGCTGCCGTGCTGGCGCTGCTGCCCGCGCCGGCAGCATTAAGCACCGTGGCCTTTGGAACCGAAGGCGGCCTGTTCCAGCAGCACGGCATTCCGACGCTGGTGTGCGGCCCCGGCGCAATGGCGCAGGGTCACAAGCCGGATGAGTTTGTCAGCCTGCAGCAGTTGGCGGAGTGTGATGACTTCCTGCTCCGCCTCTGCCGCCAGCTGCAAACTGCCTAAGCCACTGACAGCGGGGGCATCTCAGATTCGCTGAGGTGCTCCGGCGTCAGCTCCTGCGCCCGGCAGTAATCCATAAACAGTTTCGTCGGACGGGTCGGCTCGGCGTGGCGCAAATGAGCCATCACCAGGCACGATCCCTCCATCTCATCGCGAATGGACACCCGCTTCACGCGCTTGCCGTCATAGGTAAAGTCCGGGAACGGGCGCGTCACCAGCAGCGAGAAGCCAAATCCCTGGCCGACCATACAGCGCACCATCTCAATCGACGGCGAACTGAAAGCGACGTTTGGCGACAGCCCTTTCTGCTTGAAAATATCCAGGAAGTAGTTCCGGCTGGGCACCACGTCCAGCAGGATCATCGGTTCATGGCTCAGTTCCTCCAGGCTGACGCTGCTGCGCAGGGCCAGCGGATGGTCAGCAGGCAACAGCGCATACGGTTTCTGCGGCGCTTTCAGCTGCTCAGCATGAATGCTGCTGTCCAGCTCGTGGCGGTAGAGGATTGCCATATCAAACCGCCCACGGTGCAGGCCATCGGTCAGCTCATGCTGCTCGCCGTCATAGATCTGCACTTCAATATTTGGATAGAGCTTTTTGAAACCGGCAATCAGCTTTGGCATATAAAGAGGGGCGGCGGTTTCGAAGCAGCCAACGGAAAGCGTGCCCGCCACCATGTCATTGTCTGCCCGTGCATTCTGTTCAAACTGCCGCGACATTCTCAGCAGTTCGGCAGCCTTCTCATAAAAACGCCGTCCGCTGGGTGTCAGCGACACGCCCTGTGCGTGATGGCGGATAAAAAGCTGCTGCTCAAAACTCTCCTCCAGACTTTTAATCGCGGTTGAAATAGACGGCTGAGCGATATGCAGATGGCGTGAAGCCTCGGCAATGCTGCGGTGCTCAACCACGGTAATAAAATATTTAAGCTGTCTGAGGGTGAAATGAGCCATATGCAGGTGATCTCTCTGATTAGTATTTGGTTATGTCAGAGCTTTCTGTGAGAACAAAAAAGCGATGCAGAATAAGGATAGCAATAACCATGCCAGCAGTATTCGGAAGCATTTCACTGCTAATTTCTTGTAATGAGCTAAAAATGCTCCATGGTTGGGCAACTTCCTGCCTCCTGTCAGGGCAATGGCGCTATTCCAGGGCAAAGTGCGGTGATGCAGGGCCATTTTGACCAGCATTTTCAGGCTAATTAATTCACTGGTTTCTACCCATTTCTGAATAGTTTTTTTAACTCCAGTGGCAAACTTTTTACTTCTTTCTCCCCTGTTTCTGTCAGGTCCATATTGAATACCAGCGACTTCTGCGGCGCCCGCTCGCCGCTATCACCTGACAGGAATATAAAGGCATGAGCACTGCTTTAACTCAGCACGGGGAATTTTTGTCTCTGGCCAAAGACATGACGGCGGAAGAGCTTGGCGACATTCTCAGTGGCCACGGCATGTGGAAAACTGAGGCTAACGCGCGCCTGGGCATTCCGCACATCATCATGACCGACGGCACTTACGGCGTTCGTTACTCCATCCAGCAGATTGAGCAGGATGAGAAGGGGGGGCAGGATTTTGAGGCTTTCCTGAACGTGGTTAACCAGCGGGCAAAAGATGTGGAAGTAGCCTGGGGCACCATGCGTCCCGCCACCTGTTTTCCGAATGGTTCCAGTTTTGCCTGCAGTTGGGACGTGAACCTGGCGCAGACGCTGGGCGATGCGCTGGGCAAAGAGTGTCAGCACCTTGGCGTTAACCTGCTGCTCGGCCCGGGCATCAACATCCGCCGCACCCCGCTGGGTGGCCGCAGCTATGAATACTACTCCGAAGACCCGCTGATCAGCGGCGAGATCGCAACAGGGGTGATTAACGGCCTGCAACAGCAGGGCGTCGGCGCGTCTTTAAAACACTTCGCCTGTAACAACTCTGAAGTGGAACGCACCAGCATGGACTCGATTATTGACGAGCGTGCGCTGCGTGAAATTTATCTGCGCGGCTTTGAGCGTGCCATTAAACAGTCGCGGCCATGGACAGTCATGAGCTCATACAACCGGCTGAACGGCGTGCATACCGCTGAAAACAGCTGGCTGCTGGAAGATGTCCTGCGTTCTGAATGGGGCTTTGAAGGCGTGGTGGTGGCGGACTGGCACGGGATTAAAGATCGGCCGCTGTCGCTGAAGGCAGGCAACGACCTCGACATGCCGGAAAGCGAAACGCGCAAGGCCAGCCTGGTGAAAGCGCTGAAAGCCGGTGAAGTGCTACGCGAGCAGGCCGAACGCTCAGCAGAACGCATCCTCAGCCTGATCCATAAAGCCAAAGCCGCCGAAAAACCGGGCACCCCGATGGAAACCGATGCGCACCACGCGCTGGCCCGTCGCATGGTGGCCGAATCCATCGTGCTGCTGAAAAACAGCGACCAGGCGCTGCCGCTGGAAGCCGCCTATTGCCGCAATCTGCTGATTGTTGGTGAAGGGGCGAAAAAGCCAGTGATCCAGGGGTCAGGTTGCGCCACCACCACGCCAACGCAGGTGGATATTCCTTACGATGAAATTCTGAAACAGTGCGGCGACAGCATCACCGTAAGCTGGACTCAGGGCACCAGCGACCAGGCTGCTGACCATCCGTCACTGATTGCTGAAGCCTGTGCCGCCGCACAACAGGCCGACCGCGTGGTGGTATTCGTCAACAGTGAAGATGGCTACGACGGCGAAGGCTCCGACCGCCGTACTCTGGGTCTGCAGCAGGGCCATGATGAACTGATCCGCGCCCTGGCCGCCGTCAACGACAAAGTGATTGTGGTGCTGGCGAACCCGGACGCGGTAGTGATGCCGTGGCTGGATCAGGTCAGCGCTGTGGTGGAAACCTTCTACGCCGGTCAGGCGATGGGCGGTGGCGTGGCGGACGTGCTGTTCGGTGTGGTTAACCCATGCGGCAAGCTGACCGTCACCTTCCCGCAGCGCATCGAAGACATTCCGGGCTGGCACAGCTATCCGGGCGAAAATGGCCGTCATTACTACAGCGAAGGGATCTTCGTCGGCTACCGCTGGTACGACACCCGCAAGGTCGAGCCGCTGTTCCCGTTCGGTTATGGCCTGAGCTACAGCCAGTTTGCCTACAGCGACATTGAGCTGGACCGCGATAGCCTGCGTGATGGCGAAGAAGTCACAGTCAGCTTCACCCTGACCAACACCAGCAGCCGCGCCGGTAAAGAGATCGCCCAGTTGTACAGCCACTATCCGCACTCAACACGTTCGCGCGCTGAGTATGAGCTGCGTGCTTTCTGCAAGGTGGAACTGCAACCCGGTGAACAGCAGCGCGTGACGCTGACCGTTCCGGCTGCCGACCTGCGTTATTACCACACCGGTCGCCAGCAGTGGGTTCTGGAAGCGGGTGAACTCTCGCTCTGCGTCGGGCCGAACTCCCGCGATCTGCCGTTGCAGGCCAGCCTGCACTGCCTGAGCAAGGTTGCTGAGCACCGGCTGATCTCCCGCGATACCCAGCCGATCTTCGTGCTGGATAACCCACTGGCCCGTGAACACTTTAACCGCTTCCTGCAGGTTCAGCTGTCGGTCAATGAAGCCGACGCTGACCGGATGCTGGAACACTGCAAAAACTCGTTCTTCAGCATCTTCACCACCTTCGACCGTCGCTTCCGCCAGCGCTTTGCGGCAGAGGCCGTCGACCAGCTGATCGACGAGGTCAACCGAGCCATTAAAGAGCAGGAACAAGAGTAAAAACAGGGCATTCAGGCCGACACATAACACCATTTTGCTATGCAACAGGGGAATCAGGATGAAAGAGAACAAACAGTACACTCGTCGTGATGCACTTAAGCTTGGTATGGGGGCGGCGGTCACCGCCGCCGTTGCCCCGATGATCATCAGTCGCCCGGCGCGGGCGGCAGAAGTCACCACCCTGACCGTCGCCGACGTAGGCGGCCCATACGGCACGGGGTTTGGCAAAGCGTTTTACAAGCCGTTTGAAGAAGCGACCGGGATTAAAATCGTCAACACGGTGCTGGGGCCGGATCCGGTGCCGCAGTTCCAGATGATGGTGGACACCAAAAACTACCTGTTCGACGTGGCGCTGCTTAACCCTGAGCATCTGGTCCGCCTGAACAAAATGCCGAAGCCGTATCTGGAAGATCTGCACCTTCAGGTGCCGGATCCGGAAAACTATGTCAAAGGCGCGATCACGCCACAGTTCGGCGGTGTGAGTATTTAT
Source organism: Erwinia sp. 009765445 (assembly GCF_058137865.1). NCBI lineage: Bacteria > Pseudomonadati > Pseudomonadota > Gammaproteobacteria > Enterobacterales > Erwiniaceae > Erwinia > Erwinia sp. 009765445. The sequence goes on along the minus strand of NZ_JBYUWC010000007.1, from coordinate 177,013 downwards.
GCGCTGGCGCTGGGTTATCGCACCGACACCTTCGACGGTAAAGCGGCCCCTGCTAACTGGACTGATTTCTGGGATACCGCCAAATTCAAAGGCCGTCGCGGCCTGTGGCGCAGCCCGGTCTGTACGCTGGAACTGGCATTGATGGCCGATGGCGTCGATCCGAAAAAACTCTACCCGCTGGATGTTGACCGCGCGTTCCGCAGCCTCGACAAAATCCGCAAGAGCATTGACGTGTGGTGGACCAGTGGTGCGCAGGCCACCCAGATGCTGCAGAGCGGCGAGCTGGACATGATGAGCATCTGGAGCACTCGCGCCCAGACCGCCATTGATGCCGGTACGCCAGCCAACATCGCCTGGGGGCAGGGGCTGTACAACATCGATGGCTTCACCATTCCGCACGGCAGTCCGAAGCTGGAAGCGGCCCGCAAGTTCATCCAGTTCTGTATGGATGCCAAACGCCAGTCGCTGTACACCAGCGACCTGGCCTGCGGCCCGACCAACATCAAAGCCTATGACTTTATCGACAAGAAGAAAGCTGCTCTGCTGCCAACCGCACCAGACCATATCGGCGGCCTGGCACAGCTGGGTGCCAACTACTGGGGTGACAACCAGGTAGCGCTGACCGAACGCTTTGAGAAATGGGTAATGAGTTAATCCGGACGGTGGCGCGCTGAGCGCCACCTGTTCTTTGGGAGGAGAGTTCCTTGGCCGATCTGGCAACATCTGATGAGAAGAAACGTATGCCGACAGCAAAACGGCGCTGGCATCCGCTGTGGCTGACGGTGCCGGGCCTGTTATTTCTGGCCCTTTTTCTCGCCTGGCCCACCCTGAAGCTGATGCTGCTGAGCTTCCAGACCAGCGACGGAGGTTTTTCGCTGGATGTCTGGAGCCAGATGTTTGGTGCAGGCATCTACGTGAAGGTGATGATCAACACCTTTGTTATCGCCCTGCAGACCACTATTGGCTGCCTGTTAGTGGGCTATCCGGTGGCGTACTGGCTTTCGCAGCGCAGTGAAAATGCGCGACGACGGCTGATGTGGCTGATTTTACTGCCGTTCTGGACCAGTGCCTTACTGAAAAACTTCGCCTGGCTGGTGCTGCTATCGCGGCGCGGCATTCTGTCTGAAATCCTGATGTCGATGGGGGCCGATCAGCCGCTGAACGTCCTCTATACGCGCGGTGCAGTGGTCTTTGCCATGGCGCACAGCATGCTGCCGCTGGCGATTATCACCATGCTGCCGACCATGACCGGTATCGACAGTGGCCTGATGCGTGCAGGGCATACGCTGGGCGCGTCAAAGGCGCAGAGCTTCTGGCGCATCTTCTTCCCGCTGTCGATGCCGGGCGTGGTGGCTGCCTGTCTGCTGATCTTTATCGGTTCGCTAGGCTTCTTTATTACCCCTGCGCTGCTCGGCAGCCCGCAGGATTCGGTGATCGGCCAGCTGCTGATCACTCAGGTTCAGCAACTGCTGAACTGGCGGCTGGCGGGCGCGGTGGCGATGTTGCTGCTGGTGACCACGCTGGTGGTCTGCTTCTGCTACGACAAGCTGTTTGGCATGTCGGCGATTTCGGGAGGCGAAAGTCATGCCAGCGGCAAATATATTCGCCGTCTTGGGCAGACGATCGCTGCCGGTGCCGCAAAGCTTTGCGACTGGCCGGCCCACGCGCTGGCGCTGATACCCGGACGTCCCGGCTTCGGCTGGCTGCTGCCGCTGTTCAGCGTGCTGGTGATCCTGGTGCTGGTGCTGCCGGTGGTGTCGTTCCTGCCCATGGCGTTCAGCAGCTCCAGCTTCCTGCAGTTTCCGCCGCCAGGCTTCTCGCTGCGCTGGATGGAAACCTACCTGGGGTCGCCGATCTGGACCGGCGCAACGATACGCTCATTCGGTATCGCGCTGGTTACCGGCATCCTGTCGGTGCTGATTGCCGGGGCTGCGGCGCTTGGCCTGGCGAAGCATCAGGGCAAGTCCGGCAGCCTGGTGGTGATGACTTTTCTGCTGCCGATGATCATTCCGAACATTGTGACCGCCGTTTCCCTGTTCTACCTGTTTGCCACTCTCGGGCTGGTGGGATCGGATCTGGGCATCATCCTCGGCCATACGGTGATGGCGATCCCGGTGGTGTTTGTGATCATCCTGACCACCTTCAAAGGCTACGACTGGCGACTGGATCAGGCGGCGAACACGCTGGGTGCCAGCCGCTGGCGCACCCTGCGGGAAGTGACTCTGCCGCTGATCAAAAGCAGCCTGGTGGCCGCCTTTATCTTTGGCTTCCTCAACTCCTTTGAGGAGCTGACCGTAGCGCTGTTTGTTGGCGGCGGCGTGAAGCAGACTCTGCCGAAACAGATGTGGGATGACGTGCTGTTATCCGTGACGCCGACGCTGGCCGCCGCTTCGGTCATTATCCTGTCCGTCGTGACAGTGTTGTTCATCATTGCTGAACGCTCGCGCCGCAAAGCGGAAGCGCTGTAGGAGAAAAAATCATGTCATCCGTAAAGTTAAAGGTGGAGCAGATCGCCAAGTACTACGGGCAAACCAAAGTCCTGCAGGATCTTGATTTGACGGTACAGCAGGGCGAGCTGTTAACCCTGCTCGGCTCTTCCGGCTCGGGCAAAACCACGCTGCTACAGATTATCAGCGGCCTGACGGAGCCGACTTCCGGTCGGCTGCTGATTGACGGCAAAGACGAAACCTGGACGCCGGTTCACAAGCGCGATATTGGCGTGGTGTTCCAGAACTACGCCCTGTTCCCGCATCTGACCATTGAAGAGAACGTGGCTTTCCCGCTGCGTATGCGCCAGTTACCGGTGGCTGAAGTGGCCCGCAAGGTGAAAGAAGCACTGGAGATGGTGGAGCTGGGCCATGCCGCGCAGCGTTTCCCTCGGGCATTGTCCGGCGGCCAGCAGCAGCGTGTCGCGCTGGCTCGTTGTCTGGTGTATCAGCCAGGGATCATCCTGATGGATGAACCGCTGGGTGCGCTGGATCGTCAGCTGCGCGAGACGATGCAGATGGAGATCCGCCGTATTCACCGTGAATCGGGCGCCACGATTATTTTCGTTACCCACGATCAGGAGGAGGCGCTGGCGCTGTCGGATCGTATCTGCCTGATGAACGAAGGACGGATCGTGCAGATCGATACGCCGCGGGCGATCTATCAGCGTCCTAACTCAACCTTCGTGGCCGGGTTTATTGGCCTCTCCAACATCCTCAGCGGCGAAGTTCGTGCCGGTCAGCTGGTGACGAAGCAGGGTGCCTTTGTCCTGCCGGATACCAGCGCGGCACAAGGACAGGCTTCACTGGTAATCCGTCCGGAGCACATCCGCATCCTGAAGTCGGGTGCAGCCCCGCTGGAAGGGGAGATCTGTGAGAGCATTTATGCCGGTTCGGAAACGCGGCTGGTGGTGGCGCTGGCGGACGGTGCGCGATTTGTGGTGCGCAGCAACGGCCTGTCCGGAGAGAAAATCGGCGACCGCGTTTCACTTGGCTGGGATGCACAGCAAAGCCTGCTGCTTTCTGCCTGATGTTTTGATTCTGCGTCAGCTTTCCTGCCCGCGTGGTTTATTTCACGCGGGAGGAAAGCCCATTGATTAAATAAACAGGGTGATCGCTGTTTTACAGCGGAATTGTGGCGTTGTCCGGTGCCTCTTTATTTTATCTTCAGGGGCTCGTTTTTTACTAATTTACCCGGCTGCCGCAGTTCAATAACCTTGGCACATGCTGAAGTGATGAGTCCAGATCTTATTTAAGGATGCAGTGATGACCGTTGAAAAAACCGAAATTGACACGCTGGTAGTCGGCGCGGGGCAGGCGGGTGTGGCGATGAGCGAACACCTGACTACGTTGGGCATCAGTCATCTGGTGCTGGAGAAAAACCGTATTGCTGAAGCCTGGCGTACCGGACGCTGGGATTCGCTGGTGGCCAATGGTCCGGCCTGGCACGATCGCTTCCCGAATATGGAATTTCCCGGGATTGATGCTGATGGCTTTGTGCCAAAAGAGCAGGTCGCAGATTATTTCGTGGCCTACGCAAAACAGTTCGATGCGCCAATCCGTACCGGTGTGGAAGTGAAAAGCGTGGTGCGCAATGAGGGACGTCCGGGGTTCACCGTCGAAACCTCTGAAGGCGTGATTGAAGCCCGTCATATCGTGGCGGCTACCGGCCCGTTCCAGCGCCCGGTGATCCCGGCCATTGCCCCAAAAGAGCAGGCATTAACCCAGCTGCATTCTGCCCAGTATTACAACCCGCAGCAGCTGCCGGAAGGCGCAGTGCTGATTGTCGGCGCTGGCTCATCTGGTGTGCAGATTGCCGATGAACTGCAGCGTTCAGGCAAAAAAGTATATCTCTCCGTCGGGCCGCACGATCGCCCACCGCGCGCCTATCGCCAGCGTGACTTCTGCTGGTGGCTGGGCGTGCTGGGCCTGTGGGATGCTTCGGCCAGCGTACCGGGAAAAGAGCACGTGACTATTGCAGTCAGCGGCGCGCGTGGTGGCCATACCGTGGACTTCCGCAAGCTAGCGCATCAGGGCGTTAATCTGGTTGGACTGACTAAATCCTTTGCCGACGGGAAGATCACTTTCCAGCCCGACCTGGTCGACAACATCGCCAAAGGGGATGCTAACTATCTGTCGTTGCTGGATGCCGCCGATGCGTATATTGCCCGCAACGGACTGGATTTGCCGCCGGAACCCGAAGCCCGCCAGTTTATGGCCGATCCGGAGTGCATGGTGAATCCCATTACGGAGCTGAATATCAAAGAAGCGGGTATCACCACTATTATCTGGGCAACGGGTTATATTGCCGATTACAGCTGGCTGAATGTGGATGCCTTCGACGAAAATAAAAAGCCAAAACATCAGCGCGGCGTTTCCAGCGAAGCGGGCGTTTATTTCCTGGGGTTACCGTGGCTTTCCCGTCGTGGTTCAACATTTATCTGGGGCGTCTGGCATGATGCGAAATATATTGCTGATCATATCGCCACCCAGCGTAAATATAGCGAGTACGGGCAGAAATAACTTGTCTTAGCTGTTTTCAGCCGGTAAAAAAATCTACACTGTGCTTTCCCGGGGCGACCAGCTGGTTGCCCCTTTTTTTCTCTTCAGGAAAGCGCTCCCGTGAAGATCACCCTCGAAGAACTGCGCGCCTGGGTGGTGGTGGTGGATACCGGCTCCATCACCGCCGCCGCCGAGCAGCTCAGCCAGACCACTTCCGGCATCAGCCGCGCGCTGAGCCGCCTGGAAAGCAAGCTCCAGACTACGTTGCTTCATCGCACCACCCGGCGAATCGCGCTGACCGAAGAGGGGCTGCTCTTTCTCGACCATGCGCGGGAAATTCTGCAGTCGGTTGAACGGGCGGAAGAGCAGATTGCTCTGCGCCAGGTGACCCCTTCCGGGCGGCTGCGGGTCAATGCCGCCACGCCCTTTATGCTGCATGTGATCATTCCGGTGCTGGATGAATTCACCACCCGCTATCCTCTGATCCAGCTTGAACTGAATACCGATGACGTGGTTATCGATCTGCTGGAACAGCAAACGGATATCGCCATTCGTATTGGCGAGCTGCGGGATTCGACTATCCATGCCCGTGCGCTGGGCAGCAGCAAACTGCAGTTGATGGCCAGCCCGGAATACCTTACGCGACACGGTACGCCCGCCAGCGTGGCCGATCTGGCTAATCATCGCCTGCTGGGCTTCAGCCAGCTGGAACACCTCAATCTGTGGCCGGTGCGGCAGAGCAATGGCGAATTGTTGCAGATTAAACCTACCGTGGCGGCCTCCAGCGGTGAAACGCTGCGTCAGCTGGCGGTGCATGGCCAGGGGATTGTGCGGATTTCAGATTTTCTCAGCCGCTCCGATCGTGCCAGAGGGCGGCTGGTGCCGGTACTGGAAAAGGAAACGGAGAACATCAGTCACCCGATTAATGCGGTCTATTACCGCAACAGCACACTGTCGGTGCGCATCCGCTGTTTCCTGGACTTTCTCAGCGAGCAGATTGCCAGCAAGCCGCTGTTGTAAACAGAGCAGATTTATTAACGTAATCCCTCGTAACGCTCCTGCATAATTCATATTCCTGACTGTCCACGGGCGGATAATAATCCGTCCGTCCTCTTTCTCTTTCTCCGAAAAACAACGTCCACTGTCTTCCCTTAGGTTTCTTTGGGATGGTTTTTTGCAGGTAAATAAAAAAGGGGACGGAGTCAATTCCGGAGTGTTTGTATAAAAACCAACTTTAAGGCGGATCAAAAATGCGGTACCTGGCACAAAGTATGACATTGATCATTATTCATTGCTGGTTATTTGAAAAGATAAATTCATCGACCATCCACTAAAAGTTTTTAAAACTCTACAGGGAATTAAATATATGGGCAAAGTAAGCGCAGGTACCGCGAAAAAAATGGGGCTGACTGCTCTCACATTGGTTACCGCCTCTAATATGATGGGCTCCGGAATATTTATGTTGCCAACCAATCTCGCCGGGATTGGTTACATCTCTTTATGGGGATGGTTATTCACTATTATCGGCGTTATCGCTCTGGCGCTGGTCTTTTCTAAAACCAGCCTTATCACTCCCAGAGCCGGGGGCATTGTGGCTTACGCCAGCGATGCATTCGGCCCCTTTATCGGTTTTCAGACCACGGTTTGCTACTGGATCAGCGCCTGGATAGGCAACGTGGCGCTGTTGGTTGCCGGGGTTGGGTATCTCAGCTATTTCTTCCCGATTCTGCATAATCCGGTGTATGGCTGCATCAGCGCCATTGTCATTCTCTGGGCTTTTATCGCGCTGGGCAGTCTCGGCGCAAAAACCGCAGGGCGTGCGCAGTCATTCACCGCCAGCTGTATGCTGATCGTGGTGCTTGGCGTGGGGATTGTTGGCTGGTTCTGGTTTGAGCCGAAGATGTTCTTCGAGGTTTATAACGGTACGGGCCACAGCGACAGCTCAGCGATCATTTCCGCAGCCTCTATCGCCTTGTGGGGAATCCTCGGCGTTGAATCGGCGGTGGTGTCCAGCGGTCAGGTTGAAAACCCTGAGCGCACCGTCCCGCAGGCCACCGTGTACGGGCTGCTTATCGCTTCAGTGTGCTATGTCGGCAGCTGTACCGTTATTTCCGGCCTGGTGCCGCATGAGGAACTGATCAACTCCGCTGCGCCGTTTGCCGATGCTGCCCGCTATATGTTTGGTGATATGGCCGGGAATATCGCTTCAGCGATGAGCATCATTGCCTGCTTCGGATCGATTTCCGGCTGGCTCATCCTGCAGTCTGAAGGCCCTCACGCTGGTGCTCAGCAGGGGCTCTTCCCGAAAATTTTCGCCGACACCAATAAACACGATGTGCCGATGAAGGGCCTGATTATCTCCGGTGTGTTGATGAGCCTGGTGCTGTTGCTGACTGCCTCTCCGAATCTCGCTAAGCAGTTCCAGGTGGTGATTCTGATGTCGGTCTTCGCCTCCCTGCTGCCCTATATGTACGCCATTATTGCGCTGCCAATCATTATGGTATCGAAAAAAATAAATCGCGGAAAAAGCTTTATGTTTTATTGCGTGCTCACCGTCATTGGCGTGATTTATTGCATCTTCGCGCTGCTGGGTTCAGGTGCTGATTCAATATTCTGGGGCACCGTGATGATGATGGTGACAATTCCACTGTTCTCATTCGTTGCTGCCGGAATAAACAAAAAAGGGCAAGAAATACTTTATCTCGAAAAGTGAATTTTATCTGAAAAGTATTAACAGGGATGTAATTATGCCATTATCTATTGCTGACCAAAATAAACTGGACGCTTTCTGGTTATATTGCGTAAAACATCAGTATTTTAATATTGGTTATCCGGAATTGGCCGATTTCGATTACACCATGCTGGAACGTTTTCTGCGCTTCTCCATTAATAACTGTGGTGACTGGGCGGAATATTGTAACTATTTGCTGAACTCATTTGAATTTGAAAAAGAGGTGATGGAATACTTCGCCGGATTATTCAATATTCCGTTTGAAGACAGCTGGGGCTATGTCACCAATGGCGGCACGGAAAGTAATATGTTCGGCTGTTATCTGGGGCGTGAGCTGTTCCCGGAAGGCACGCTTTACTACTCAAAAGACACCCACTACTCCGTGGCGAAAATCGTCAAGCTGTTGCGCATTAAGTCTCAACTGGTGGAATCGCAGTCCTGCGGTGAGATGGATTACGACGACCTGGAGAGAAAAATCAGTGCTTCCGGTGAGCGTCACCCGATCATCTTCGCCAACATTGGCACCACGGTTCGCGGAGCCATTGACGATATTGCCGAAATTCAACGGCGCATTGCCGGGTTGGGGATTGCCCGTAAGGATTACTACCTGCATGCCGATGCGGCACTGAGCGGCATGATCCTGCCGTTCGTCGATGAACCTCAGCCCTTCACCTTTGCTGACGGTATCGACTCTATCGACTCTATCGGTGTCTCCGGCCATAAAATGATCGGCTCTCCGATCCCCTGCGGCATCGTGGTGGCGAAGAAGATCAATGTCGATCGCATCAGCGTGGAGATCGACTACATCTCCGCTCATGACAAAACCATCACCGGCTCCCGTAATGGTCACATCCCGCTGATGATGTGGGCCGCCATGCGTAGCCACACCAACGCCGAGTGGCGTCGCCGCATCCAGCACAGCCTGAATATGGCTCGCTACGCGGTCGATCGTTTCAAAGCGGCAGGCATTGATGTGCTGTGCCACAAGAACTCGATCACCGTGGTGTTCCCGAAACCTGCTGAGTGGGTATGGAAAAAGCATTGCCTGGCGACTTCAGGCGACGTGGCACATCTGATCACCACTGCCCATCACCTGGACAGTTCTCAAATTGATGCCCTGATTGATGATGTGATCAGCGATCTGAATCAGCGTGCGGCCTGACAGATGAAGCTGTCAGCGAGCTCAACCAGCGTGCGGCCTGGAAGTGAGCAGCGGTAAATCACCGCTGCTCCCTGAATAATCTGGCAGATTTCAGCGCCAACCGGGATCTGCCAGACCCGGCCACTATAAGGCACTTTCCCCATCAGGAGCGATGGAAAATGAACAACAGTTTGCGGGCGATACGCGGCATGCGTGATGTATTGCCGCAGGAAACGCCAATATGGCAGTGGTTAGAGGGCAAATTTCGCCATCTGACTTACCGCTACGGTTACCAGGAGATGCGGCTGCCTCTGCTGGAGCCGGTGGCCCTGTTTGAACGTGCGGTCGGCCAGGCGACCGATATTGTCTCGAAAGAGATGTATAACTTTATGGACAAAAGCGGTGAACATATCACCTTGCGTCCTGAGGGGACCAGCGGCTGGAGATCAACTCGCTGGGGATCCCGGAAGAGCGGCGTGCGCACTGCTTGAAAAGGCCTCTATTCCCTACATCGTCAATCCACGGCTGGTGCGCGGCCTGGACTATTACACCCGCACCGTTTTCGAGTGGATTACGGATGAGCTGGGTTCACAGGGAACCGTCTGCGGCGGCGGGCGTTATGACGGACTGGCACAGCTGTTCAGTCCCCGGCCTCTGGCGGCTTGCGGGTTTGCCATTGGTATCGAACGGCTGCTGCTGCTGATCCAGACCGTCAGTCAGCAGGATAATCCGCTGTGGCACTTTCATCCCGATGTGGTGATCGCCAACGAGCGGCAGGATGACGGGCTGAAGGCACAGCTGCTGGCCGAGCGGTTACGCCAGCAGATTGACGGGCTTAGCGTGCTGGTGGACTGCAGCGGGGCGAAGCTGAAGCGGCAGCACCAGACGGCTCTGCAGAGCCAGTGTCAGGCTATCGTCACGCTCAATAGCGGTGGTGAAATTCGCTTGTGGGATCTCGTCAGTTCACAACAGATGACCCTCAATGAGAAGGACCTGATCGGTTGGCTGCAGCAGCATTTGCGTTAACTTTTTCAGGGAAGAACAGCGCCTTCAGGAGAGACGGGCAGTGACAAGAAAAAGCCGGCTATTTATTCAGGGAATGCCTCATCTGGTGCAGCTCAGAGGCCATAACGGCGAACTGTTGTTTCGGGATGAGGCCGATTATTTAAGCTTCAGCCACTGCCTGACGCTGGCTGCGCTTCGCTATGAGATTGCGCTCCACAGCTGGTCGCTGGCACCAGCGCGGATTTTGTTCTTTCTCAGTGCCGTGGACAAACTCTCGCTGGGGCGTTTCATCCAGCATATCGGGCGCAGCTATGTTCCCTTTTACAACCGTCGTTATCACCGTAGTGGCGCTTTGTGGGACAACCGCTATCTCAGCAGCCCTGTCGAGCCTGGCGTCTACTTTCTGGCAGTGAAAAGATTAACGAGCAGGGGGAAGACGGCGTCAGGGGGTATCACAGTGAAGGCGAGCTGCCCGTTGGGCAGGTTGCCCCACACGCGGCCTGGCTGCAGCTGGGAGAGAACCTGGAGCAACGGCAGTCGAAATACCAGGTATTTTGCCAGACGCCGGTTAACGCTGCGCTGGTTGCCCGTATCCGCAGCGCGCTGTATCAGAACTGCCTGCTGGCTTCCCCCAGAGTCAGTGAGCAGCTGGAAAGCCAGCTGGAGCGTACGCTGCGTCCACGCCATGGCGGCCGGCCGCGTAAGTATGAGATCAGCCCGTCAGAGCAGTGGCTGTGGCTGGAAAAACAGGCCGGTGAATTTTTTCAGCAGCGTGGCTATCAGCAAATCCGTCTCTCTTTACTGGAGCGCGAACCGCTGTTTGCACCGGGTGGACCGGTTATTCATGGCGACGGCGAACTGCGGGGAGATGGCACCACCGGCTGTTTGCGCCTGATTGCCACCCACTGGCATGAAGCGGCGATGGGGCGTCTCTGGTATTCGGGGGCGATGTTCTGTCAGTCGCGCCACAGTGAACGTCTTCAGCAAAATCACCAGATTGGCGTGGAAGCCTTTGGCATGCCCGGCATTGATATCGAGCTGGAGCATCTGACCATGCAGGCGCAGTTTTTACGCCGTCTGGGCCTGGCTGACCGGGTGGAACTGTTTATCAATACTCTGGGCAGCGCGGAAACGCTGAACTGTTTTCGTCAGGCGTTACGCGAATATTATCAGCCAGTTGCCCATTTTCTTGCCCGGGAACAGTGGGAATGGCTGGAAACCAGGCCCGAGCGGCTGATCCACCATGACGATATCCTGCTGCAGCGTCTGGCTACCAGGGCACCACGGTTGGAAGAGTTTCTTTCTATTGATGCCTGTCAGCGCTTCAGCCGCATGCAACACACGCTGAGCGAAGCCGGGATCGCCTGGCAGTACGATCCGGCGCTGTTTCCCCATAACGACTACTGCCAGCTGGTATTTGAGTGGCGCAGTCTCGAACAGGGGGAAAACCGGGTGCTGTGCCGGGGTGGGCGCTATGATGCCTGTGCCAGCCGGGTGGTCGGGCGCGCGGTCTCTGCCTGCGGATTCGCGTTTATGCTGGAACCGCTCATGGCTTTGCTGAGCCACAATGCTTCCCGACGCAAAAGTGCCGGACAGGTGGATGTGGTGATCATTCCCTGTCAGCCGCGTGGGGCCGGGCAGGCATTGTTGCTGGGGCGTCAACTCCGCCAGCAGTTTCCGTTACTGAGCATCATGAATGACTGTTCATCGCAGCGGTTAGCCACTCGCTATAAAAACAGCTGGCGACAGGGTGCCAGCTTTATTCTGGAGCTGGAAGGGGATGGGGAAACGCTGTTGCTGCATGATGCACAAAATCAGTCCTGCCAGCAGGCCAGTGTCGATACGATTGCGGCAAGGTTGGGTAATGCGTTGATGCTGTAGGGGAGTAGAGAAAACGGGGCGAAAGAGCTCGCCCCGGCAGACATTACTTTGCGGCTTCCAGCACAAAAATTTTCACATCCACCACGTCATCTTTGATGTTGGCGCGGTGAAGTTCCATATGTGCTGCCTGCTGGTGCTGTTCCAGATGGCGCAGCGAATCCCAGTGCTCAACCATAAAGATCGAATCCGGCGAATGCTGCTTCCAGGGCACCTGCGCTTTGTGGTCGATCAGCGCCTGATACTTGCCGCAGCCCTCTTCCTGTAACACCGTGGGCGTCAGTCTCTCAATGGCCTGCAGGACGGCGGTACGGCGACCCGCTTTGACGCAAATTTCGGCAATAACAGTCAGCATGGTGATTCCTTCAGAGATGGGCGTCTTATCAGTTAAGCAAAGATCTGGCTCAGATGAGTCTGATAGCGCTCAATATCGCGTGGAATGTCTGGCTGCTTGATCACGTCATTACAGATAAAGCTCGGCAGCGGTTCCATGCCCAGGAACTGGTTTGCCTTGTGGAAGTGCAGGTACAGACCATCCACGCCAACGCCTTCAAAGAACTGCTCAGGGTCGGTAAAGGCCTGCAGCGGAGCATTCCAGGTCAGGGACAGCATATATTTTTACCCTGGATCAGGCCGCCAGAACCGTACTTTTTCGCTGCATCAGAGCGGGTGCGGCCATCGCTGGCGTACAGGGAGCCGTGGCCTTCGGTGAACACTTCATCAATATATTTTTTCAGGATCCACGGCTCGCCCATCCACCAGCCAGGCATCTGATAAATCACGGTATCGGCGTCCAGTTACTTTTGCACCTCATCAGCCACCACATAGCCTTGATCCACTGCGGTGATCTCCACCTGATGGCCAGCGTCGCGCAGCCAGGTTGCGGCCACGTCGGTCAGGGTGTGGTTCAGTTCGCCTTTTGAATGGGCAAAGGCTTTCCCGGCGTCAATAATCAAAATCTTGCTCATGCTTCTCTTTCTCCAGTTCATGACTATCCGGCGAGTGTACGCGGGGGGGGGGGGGCAGCAAAAAAATGTGTGTTCGATCACAACACTTTTGCTATTTACGCAACAATACCCGGACAAAGGGTAGGATTTCCGCTTCAGACATCATGAGACAGAACAATATGATAAAAACAGGGATCGCAACGCTGCTGCTGGTCACGGCAGGCAGTGCCAGCGCACAGTCACATCTGGACCGGGTCATACAGAGCAAAGTGCTGACGGTCTGCACCACCGGCGACTACAAGCCTTACAGCTTTCTGCGGCCTGACGGGCAGTATGAAGGGATCGACGTGACTATGGCCCGGTCGCTGGCGAAAAGCCTTGGCGCGCAGGTTAAATGGGTCCCGAGCAGTTGGAAAACCCTGACGCCGGATTTCCTGGCCAAACAGTGCGATATCGCGCTGGGCGGCGTCTCCGTCACGCTGAAGCGTCAGCAGACCGCCTGGTTCGCCACGCCACTCGGCACCGACGGTAAAATCCCACTGGTGCGCTGTGCAGATAAAGCGAAATATCGCACCATCGCGCAGTTGAACAAACCCTCCGTGCGGTTGATTGAGCCAGCCGGTGGCACCAATGAAGCCTTCGTGCACAGCATCCTGCCGCAGGCAAATCTGACCCTGTTCCACGATAACGTCACCATTTTCCAGCAACTGGTGGATAAAAAAGCCGATGTGATGATCACCGACGCCCCCGAAGCGATGTACCAGCAGAAACGTTTTCCGAAGCTGTGTGCCGTTAATCCGGAGCAGCCGATGCAGTACGGTGAAAAGGCCTATATGCTGCCGCGCGATGATATGAGCTGGAAACTGTATGTCGATCAGTGGCTGCATCTGAGCAATGCCACCGGGGAATATGCTCAGGTTACCGGACAGTGGCTGGCCGCCGCGAAATAATCCCTTCCGGCGGGGGAAATCGCTCACCCCGCCGTATTCCACGCTCACATGTTACCTGTGACAGAACCTGCCCGGATAAGGTACTATCCTCGCCAAACGACCCCGATGTGGCGTGCCGATCGCGCCGCGATGTGAGGAACAAAGAGTAATGAGTGATCTGACGCAGGATGGTGCAGAGCGTCGTGCCCTGCATAAGTTTACGGAAGAGGCCTACCTCAACTATTCCATGTACGTCATCATGGACCGCGCGCTGCCCTATATCGGCGATGGCCTGAAGCCTGTTCAGCGCCGTATCGTCTATGCGATGTCGGAACTGGGCCTGAACAACAGCGCTAAATTTAAAAAATCGGCACGTACCGTGGGTGACGTGCTGGGTAAATACCACCCGCATGGCGACAGCGCCTGCTATGAAGCGATGGTGCTGATGGCGCAGCCGTTCTCTTACCGCTATCCACTGGTGGACGGGCAGGGGAACTGGGGTGCGCCGGATGACCCGAAATCCTTTGCGGCGATGCGTTATACCGAATCCCGCCTGTCAAAATACGCTGAGCTGTTGCTGGGTGAACTGGGCCAGGGCACCGTTGATTACGTCCCGAATTTTGACGGCACCATGCAGGAGCCTTCGATGCTGCCTGCGCGTCTGCCGAATATCCTGCTGAACGGCACCACCGGCATCGCTGTGGGCATGGCAACGGACATTCCACCGCATAACCTGCGTGAAGTGGCCAACGCGGCCATCAAGCTGATCGACGAGCCAAAAACCACGCTGGATGAGCTGCTGGATATCGTCCAGGGGCCGGATTATCCAACGGAAGCGGAGATCATCACGCCACCTAATGAGATCCGTAAGATCTACCAGAATGGCCGTGGTTCTGTTCGTATGCGTGCGGTGTGGAAAAAAGAAGATGGCGACGTGGTGATCACCGCGCTGCCGCATCAGGTTTCCGGTGCCCGCGTGCTGGAGCAGATTGCTGCGCAGATGCGCAACAAAAAGCTGCCGATGGTGGAAGACCTGCGCGATGAATCCAACCACGAGAACCCGACGCGCCTGGTGATTGTGCCGCGCTCCAACCGCGTGGATATGGAGCAGGTGATGAACCACCTGTTCGCCACCACCGACCTGGAAAAAAGCTACCGCATCAACCTCAACATGATCGGGCTGGATAACCGTCCGGCGGTGAAAAACCTGCTGGAGATTATCAGCGAGTGGCTGGTTTTTCGCCGCGATACGGTTCGCCGCCGCCTGAATTTCCGCCTGGAAAAAGTGCTGAAACGCCTGCATATCCTCGAAGGTTTGCTGATTGCGTTCCTCAACATTGATGAAGTGATCCACATCATCCGTACCGAGGATGAACCGAAGCCGGAACTGATTGCGCGCTTTGGCATCAGCGAAACCCAGGCCGAAGCGATCCTTGAGCTGAAATTACGCCACCTCGCGAAGCTGGAAGAGATGAAAATTCGCGGCGAGCAGGATGAGCTGGCGAAAGAGCGCGATCGGCTGCAGGGCATCCTCGCTTCCGAACGTAAAATGAATACCCTGCTGAAGAAAGAGCTGCAGGCCGATAGCGATGCCTATGGCGATGACCGCCGTTCGCCGCTTCGCGAGCGTGAAGAAGCGAAAGCAATCAGCGAAAGCGAGCTGGTGCCGTCCGAGCCGGTGACCATTGTGCTGTCGCAGATGGGCTGGGTGCGCAGCGCCAAAGGCCACGATATCGATCCGGGTGGACTGAGCTATAAAGCGGGTGACAGCTACCGTGCGGCCGCGCGTGGCAAGAGTAACCAGCCAGTGGCGTTTATCGACTCCACGGGCCGCAGCTATGCGCTGGATCCGGTCACGCTGCCTTCCGCACGCGGGCAGGGTGAGCCGCTGACCGGCAAGCTGACGCCGCCGCCGGGTGCCATCGTGGAGCAGGTGCTGATGGAGGCCGATGAGCAGAAACTGCTGATGGCTTCGGATGCGGGCTACGGCTTCGTCTGTACCTTCAGCGACCTCGTCTCGCGCAACCGTGCCGGTAAAGCGCTGCTGAGCCTGCCGCAGAATGCGAAGGTGATGACACCAATGGCGATCCACCACGCTGATGATATGCTGCTGGCGGTCACCACCGCGGGCAGAATGCTGATGTTCCCGGTGGCGGATCTGCCGCAGTTGGCGAAGGGCAAGGGCAATAAAATCGTTTCAATCCCTTCTGCCCAGGCGGCCTCCGGCGAGGACAAGCTGGCCTGGCTGATGCTGCTGGCACCGGAGACCTCACTGACCCTGCACGTTGGCAAGCGTAAACTGACGCTGAAGTGGGATGACCTGAACAAGTTCCGCGCGGAGCGTGGACGCCGTGGTACGCTGCTGCCGCGTGGCCTGCAGAAAATTGATCGGATTGAAGTGGACGCGCCAGCCAGACCGGAAACCGGCGACAGCGAAGAGTAATCGCCCGCCGGGTCAGCACGCCGGTCGTGGTGCTAACCCGGTGAAATGCGGCGAATTTCGCGAATTAACGATATACTTCCCCGGTGTTCTGCCCGGGCAGAGTCTGAAAGCAATAACGAGGATGTGATGCTCTCAATTTTACGGTTCATCGTAGTGGTTATCTATTCGATACTGGTGTGTGTCTTTGGCTGTATTTATTGCCTGTTCAGCCCGCGTAATCCCCGCCACGTTGCCACCTTTGGTCATCTGTTTGGCCGCCTGTCGACGGTGTTTGGCGTCAAAGTTGAGCAGCGTAAACCTGCAGGATCGGAAAACCTGCCGAACGCCATCTATATTGCCAACCACCAAAATAACTACGACATGATCACCGCAGCCAACATTGTGCAGCCGACGACCGTTACCGTCGGCAAAAAAAGCCTGCTGTGGATCCCCTTCTTTGGTCTGCTCTACTGGCTGACCGGCAACCTGCTGATTGACCGTGACAATCGTGCCAAAGCGCATGGCACCATTGGTGAACTGATTGAGCAGTTCAAAAAGAAAAAGATTTCGTTCTGGATGTTCCCGGAAGGCACCCGCAGCCGTGGACGTGGCCTGTTGCCGTTTAAAACCGGAGCATTTCATGCCGCAATGGCGGCCGGTGTGCCGATCATCCCGATTGTGGTGAGCAACACTCATGACAAAATTAAGCTGAACCGCCTGCATAACGGTCTGGTGATTATTGAGATGCTGCCACCAGTGGACACCAGCGCTTTCGCCGATCAGTCGGTGCGTAAGCTGGCTACCCACTGCCGTGAACTGATGGCTGCCAAGCTGGAAGAACTGAATGCAGAAGTGGCCGAACGCGAGGCTTCCGGCAAAATTTAATCCAGGCATGGGGCAAAATCTGCAATAAAACACACGGCATTTACAATCATAAAAAATGGAACGCGGCCTGATAATAAGGGCCGCATTTTTCGGTTACGGAGTTTTTATGTCCTTCAGTCGACGTCAGTTTATTCAGGCATCGGGCATAGCGCTGTGCGCCAGCGCGCTGCCGGTCAAAGCCCTGGCTGCCGGGCCGGGCACCGCTTTGCCGGTGCCGCCGCTGGTTGAGTCCCGTCGCGGGCAGCCTATCTTCCTCACCCTGCAGCGCAGCCACTGGTCTTTTACCGGCGGCAGCAAAGCGCAGGTCTGGGGAGTTAACGGTCTCTATCTTGGCCCGACGGTGCGTGTCTGGAGCGGCGATGACGTCAAACTGATTTACAGCAACCGCCTCAACGAACCGGTGGCGATGACTGTCGCCGGGCTGCAGGTTCCTGGCGCTCTGTCGGGTGGTGCTCCACGGCTGATGTCTCCCGGTGTTGACTGGTCGCCTGTGCTGCCAATCCGTCAGACAGCTGCCACCTGCTGGTATCACGCCAACACGCCAAACAGAATGGCCCAGCACGTCTATAACGGGCTGGCCGGAATGTGGCTGGTGGAAGACGAAGTCAGCAAAGCGTTGCCGCTGCCAAATCACTACGGCGTCGATGATTTCCCGCTGATTATTCAGGACAAGCGGCTCGATAACTTCGGCTCACCGGAATACGATCCGCCTGCGGACGGCGGTTTTGTTGGCGATACGCTGCTGGTTAACGGCGTGCAGAATCCGTTTGTCGATGTCTCACGTGGCTGGGTGCGCCTGCGCCTGCTGAACGCTTCCAACTCACGCCGTTATCAATTGCAAATGAGCGACAGCCGTCCGTTCAATGTGATTGCCAGCGACCAGGGTTTTCTGCCTGCGCCAGTGGCGGTGCAGCAGCTTTCTCTGGCTCCCGGTGAGCGCCGGGAAATCCTGGTGGATATGAGCCAGGGCGATGAAGTGTCCATTACCGCAGGAATATCTGCGGGGATTGTTGAACGCCTGCGCGGTCTGTTCGAACCTTCGGGCATCCTCACCTCCACCCTGATCCTGACGCTGCGACCAACCGGGCTGCTGCCGCTGGTGACCGATAACCTGCCGATGCGCCTGCTGGCGGATCAGGTGATTGAAGGCAACATCAGCCGCACGCGCGAATTCCGGCTGGGTGATTCGCTGCCGGGCATCAACGGCTCGCTGTGGGATATGGGGCGCATTGATACCCAGGCGCAGCAGGGCAGCTTTGAGCGCTGGATTATCCACGCCGACTTGCCACAGGCTTTCCATATTCAGGGAGTCATGTTCCTGATTAAAAACGTCAACGGCGCGCAGCCAATGGCGGAAGACCGGGGCTGGAAAGACACCGTCTGGGTCGACGGCAGCGTGGAGCTGTTTGTCTCCTTTACCCAGGCTTCGTCAGACCACTTCCCGTTCGTCTACTACAGCCAGACGCTGGAAATGGCCGATCGCGGTACCGCAGGGCAGCTTCAGGTACAGCCTGTTATTGGTTAAATTCCATACAGATAAGATATTGATGGTCATCAGAAGTAGTCACCGGACGGGAGCAGCTTGCGAGCTGCCCAGGTAATAACGCACTCCGACAGCCAGCCTCATTTAAGCCCGGAAATTAACCCTTAGTTATTTTCCGGGCTTTGACCTATAATACCGCTCCTTTTTTCGCCAGATGAGCTCTTTATGCGCGCTGCCAGCCTGATCCAACCGGATCGTGAACTCTTCTCATGGCCCCAGTACTGGGCTGCCTGTTTCGGACCTGCCCCTTTCCTGCCAATGTCGCGGGAAGAGATGGATATCCTCGGCTGGGACAGCTGCGACGTGGTGATCATCAGCGGAGATGCCTATGTTGATCATCCCAGCTTTGGCATGGCGATTATCGGCCGGATGCTGGAGGCGCAGGGCTTCCGCGTTGGCATCATTGCCCAGCCGGACTGGAACAGCAAAGAGGACTTTATGCGCTTCGGCAAGCCAAACCTGTTCTTCGGCGTGACGGCCGGAAACATGGATTCGATGATCAACCGCTTCACCGCCGATCGTAAACGTCGCCACGATGATGCTTATACGCCGGACAATCAGCCGGATAAGCGCCCGGACCGCGCCTCGCTGGTCTACACCCAGCGCTGTAAAGAAGCCTGGCGCGACGTGCCGGTGATCCTCGGCGGGATCGAAGCCAGCCTGCGGCGCACGGCGCATTACGATTACTGGTCCGATACCGTTCGACGCTCGGTACTGGTGGACAGCAAGGCGGATATGCTGATCTTCGGCAACGGTGAACGGCCACTGGTGGAAGTGGCGCACCGTCTGGCACAGGGCGAAGAGATCGGCAGCATCACCGACGTGCGCAACACCGCCTTTATGTGCCGTCAGGCGCGACCAGGCTGGCAGGGCGTGGACTCCACCCGGCTGGACCAGCCGGGCCGGATCGATGCCATTCCTAATCCCTATGGCGAAGATCTGGCTTGCGTGATCCCGGACGACACCGTGAAGGCTGATGGGGCGAAAGCCATTGTGGTGCAGATGCCGAAGCCAAAGCCGTGGGAGAAAACTTACGTGCTGCTGCCTTCTTACGAGAAGGTGAAAAATGACAAGGTGCTCTACGCCCATGCTTCCCGCATTCTGCATCATGAGACTAACCCCGGCTGCGCGCGGGCGCTGATGCAGAAGCACGGCGATCGCTACCTGTGGCTGAATCCTCCTGCGATCCCTCTGACCACGTCTGAAATGGACAGCGTCTATGCGCTGCCTTTCCAGCGGGTGCCACATCCCTCTTACGGCCAGCAAAAGATCCCTGCTTATGACATGATCCGTTTCTCGGTGAATATCATGCGCGGCTGCTTTGGCGGCTGTTCATTCTGTTCAATCACCGAACATGAAGGCCGCATTATTCAGAGCCGCTCGCAGGAATCGATCGTTTCGGAGATTGAAGAGATCCGCGACAAGGTGCCGGGGTTTACCGGCATAATCTCGGACATCGGCGGCCCAACTGCCAATATGTATATGCTGCGCTGCAAAACGCCAAAGGCCGAGCAGACCTGTCGGCACGCCTCCTGCGTCTATCCTGCTATCTGCCCACATATGGACACCGACCATCAGCCGACTATCGATCTCTATCGGCGCTCGCGCAAAATCACCGGCATTAAAAAGATCCTGATTGCTTCTGGCGTGCGTTACGATCTGGCAGTATCCGATCCCCGTTATATCAAGGAACTGGCCGCGCACCATGTGGGCGGCTATCTGAAGATCGCGCCGGAGCATACCGAGGAGGGGCCGCTGTCGAAGATGCTGAAGCCGGGAATGGGCAGCTATTACCGCTTTAAAGAGCTGTTCGATCGCTATTCGAAAGAGGCGGGAAAAGAGCAGTATCTGATCCCCTATTTTATTGCTTCACACCCTGGTACCAACGATGAAGATATGGTGCATCTGGCGCTGTGGCTGAAGAAGAACCGCTTCCGGCTGGACCAGGTGCAGAACTTCTACCCGTCGCCGATGGCGAGTGCCACCACCATGTATCACAGCGGCAAAAACCCGCTCAGCAAGGTGGGCTACAAATCGGAAGATGTGACCATCCCGAAAGGCGACAAACAGCGGCGTTTGCATAAAGCTTTGCTGCGTTATCACGATCCGAAAAACTGGCCGCTGATCCGCGAAGCGCTGACGGCAATGGGGAAAAAGCATCTGATTGGCGGGCGTAAAGAGTGTCTGGTGCCGGTGGCGACGCTGGAAGAGCAGCGTGAGGCGCGTCGTGCATTGCGCGGTGCCCGTCCGGCCCTGACCCGTTACAGCCCGATAAAAGGGCAGCAGCGGAAAAGATAAGAAGAGGGCGGAGTCAGTGCTCCGCCCTGCTGATATTTAGTTCAGTTCGTCAGGGTTTGGCCCCAGACGATTACCGATATCCAGCGTGGCAATATCGCTGATCTCCGGTTTTTCCAGACGGAAGTCGAAGACTTCGAAGTTCTCCTGAATACGCGAAGGGGTGACCGATTTCGGGATCACCACCAGGCCGCTGTCCAGGTGCCAGCGGATTACGATCTGCGCCGGGGTTTTGCCGTATTTCTTCGCCAGGTTTTTAATCACTTCCTGATCGAACACGCCTTTGCCGCCCTGTGCCAGCGGGCTCCATGACTCGGTCTGGATATGGTGCATGGCGTTCCACGAATGCAGCGTGCGCTGCTGGAACATCGGGTGCAGCTCAATCTGGTTTACCACCGGGCTGACGCCGGTTTCATCCATCAGGCGTTTCAGGTGCGCTTCCTGGAAATTGCAGACGCCGATACTTTTGGTCAGTCCCTGCTTCTGCAGCTCAATCATCGCCTTCCATGCTTCAACATAATTATCTTTGCCCGGACACGGCCAGTGCATCAGATAGAGATCGACGCTCTCAAGCTGCAGTTTTTTCAGGCTGGTGGCCATCGCTTTTTCGGCGTTCAGCTGATCGTCGTTCCACAATTTGGTGGTGACGAAGATATCGTCTCGTGCGACATCCGTTTCCTGCAGCGCCTGGCCAATCCCTTCCTCGTTTTTATAGATTGCGGCAGTATCGATGGAACGATAGCCCACCTCCAGCGCTTTGACCGCAGCCTTACGTGCATCATCTATAGTGGCCTGCCAGACGCCAAGACCGAACTGCGGCATCATATTGTCATCGTGGAGTTTAATTATTGGTTGCTCTGCCATGATCTCTCCTTTGCAGCGAATGAACCGGCTGCTCTGAGCCGGTTGGTGATGTTAAGTTTAGTTGAGTTTAACGGGTCGTCTGATAAATCTTATGATGTCATGCCGATGAAAGTTTTACCGGCGGAAGACCGGAAAAACGTGCCCGTTTCTGCCGCTTTCTTGCCTGATCCTCCACAATACTGGAGGATCGCTGACAGATTCGGCATGATGTCGCCAGGACTCCTCTCAGCGTGAGAACCGACTATGGATCGCAATACCCTCTGTACCCGGCTCGCCAGTCAGGTGATTAAGCTGGTCACCACGGGCGCGTCGAGAATGGCTTCTGTGCCGGATGTCAGGTTGATTTACGCCAACCAGTCGAGCGGTCGCACCCCCGTGCTTTACACTTCCGGTATCGTGATCCTGTTTCAGGGACATAAAATCGGCTACCTCGGTAATCATGTTTTCCACTACGACGCCACGGAATATCTGATGCTCACCGTGCCGCTCTCGGTCGAGTGTGAAACTTTCGCTACGTCTGAAGAGCCACTGGCCGGGATTCTGCTGAACGTTGATCCGGTCAAGCTGCAGGACTTGCTGATTGATATCGGCGACGATGACAGCTTCCAGCCGCAGCCGCAAACCCGGGGCATTCACTCATCAAAGCTGACTGAAGATATGCTTTGCGCGGCGGAGCGCCTGCTGGATGTGCTGCAAAATCCGCGTGATGCCCGCGTGCTTGGCCCGCAGATTATCCGGGAGATCCTTTATCATGTGCTGACGGGGCCTTGCGGCGGGGCGCTGATGGCGCTGGTCAGCCGCCAGACGCAGTTTAGCCAGATAGCCCGTGCGCTGCGGCGAATTCAGCATCATTACACCGACAACCTCAGCGTTGATCTGCTGGCGGCGGAAGTGAACATGAGCGTCTCGGCTTTCCACCATAACTTCAAGGCGGTCACCAGCACTTCTCCGCTGCAATATCTGAAAAGCTACCGGCTGCACCAGGCCCGGATGCTGATGCTGCATGAGGGATTGAAGGCCAGTGCGGCAGCGATGCGGGTAGGATATGAGAGTGCTTCGCAGTTCTCGCGGGAATTTAAGCGCTATTTTGGCGTGACGCCGGGTGAAGAGATTACCCGCATGCGTCAGGGCGTCTGAGGGCAGGCCGGAACCCGGCCTGGATCAGGAGGATTTACGGCGCTTCAGCACCAGCGTGATACTGCCTACCAGGCCGGCACACAGCAGCACCAGCGGTAAAATCATCAGTATCGCCATCACCTGGCCTTCATGACGCTTGATAAACGGCACCTGGCTGATGGCATAACCCAGCGATACCAGAATCCCAACCCACAGCAAGCCGCTCAGCCAGTTAAAGAACTGAAAACGACCGTTTTTCAGGCCGGAGATCCCTGCCATGGTGGGCAGGATGGTGCGGACGAACGCCAGAAAACGCCCGGCCAGCAGCGCCATCAGGCCATGACGGTGGAACAGGCTCCAGGCCCGCTGGTGATACTGTGCGGGGAGATGCATCAGCCAGCTTTTCACCAGCCGCGTGTTGCCCAGCCAGCGGCCCTGCAGATAGCTGAGCCAGCAACCGAGGCTGGCGGCAAGCGTCAGGATCACCACCGTCGGAATAAACCCCATCACCCCTTTGGCAATCATTGCTCCAGCCAGCAGCAGCAGGCTGTCACCCGGCAGGAACGCTGCGGGCAGCAGGCCGTTTTCCAGCAGCAGAGTAACGAACATAATGCCGTAGACCACCCAAACCACATCCGGATTGGCCAGCGCGGCAAAATCCTGATGCCACAGCGCGGAGACAATCTCGTGTAAAACTGCCATTTCATATCCTGTTTACTGCGTTGAGCTGACGATTGTACTGACAATATGGCCGCCGCACTTTGATCGCTGACGCGGATAATGTTTTATTGAGGCTCTGTTTAACTTATTTCATGCAGGGCAGTTTGCCAGACGGTCAAATCCGGCAGCCAGGTCGGCGATCAGATCATCTACGTTTTCCAGACCGATATGCACCCGCACCAGCGTCCCGCTGAAGTCGACGCCGCCTGCCGGACGAATGGCGACCAGCTCTTCCGGCTGATTCGCCAGGATCAGCGACTCATAGCCGCCCCATGAGTAGGCCATGCTGAAATGCCCGAAGTGGTCGAGATACTCCGCCAGCTGGTGGTCGGTCAGACGGGCCTTAAGGACAAAGGAGAACAGTCCGCTGCTGCCAGTGAAATCCCGTTTCCAGAACTCATGCCCTTTACATTGCGGCAGGGCCGGATGGTTAACTACCGCCACTTCCGGTCTTGCTGCCAGCCAGTTCGCGACTTTCATTCCGCTTTCGTCGTGCTGGCGCAGGCGTACCGCCAGCGTTCTCAGGCCACGGCTCGCCATATAGGCTGTATCAGCATCCACCATCTGGCCCATCAGGTAGGAGTTTTCACGCAGCTGCGCCCAGCAGCGCTCATTGGCCACGGCGGTGCCAATCATCGCATCGGAGTGGCCAATCAGGTATTTGGTCCCCGCCTGAATGGAGATGTCGATGCCGAAAGAGAGCGCCGGGAACAGAATGCCGGCAGCCCAGGTATTGTCGATCATAATGATCGCGTCCGGGGCTTTACTGCGCACGGCGGCAACAATAGCCGGGATATCCTGCACTTCCATAGTGATGGAAGCGGGGGACTCCAGGAAGACTACCCGGGTTGTTGGCTGCACCAGTTCGGCAATCTCTTCGCCGGTGCAGTGATTGAACCAGGTGGTGGAGACGTTCATTTTGCTGAGGATTTTGCTGCAGAAGTCCTGAGTCGGCTCGTAGACCGAACCGGCCATCAGCACGTTATCGCCAGCGGAAACAAAGGCCAGAATGGCGTTAGCTACCGCAGCTGCGCCGCACGGATAGAGCACGCAACCCGCGCCGCCCTCCAGTTCGGTCATCGCCTCCTGCAGGGAGAAATGGGTCAGCGTTCCGCGACGGCCATAAAACAGTTCGCCCTCAGCCCGTCCGGCCGTGGCCCGTTTTTTTTCTGCCACGCTGTCAAACACCAGCGATGAGGCCCGCTGGATCACGCTGTTGACTGACCCCATGGTATATCGTTTGCGGCGTCCGGCGGCAATCAGCGCCGTTTCAATGTTTTTACTGGTCATCAGGATGCTCGGTTAACGGATGGCATTTATTCCCTAACGTTAACACGGCAGGCGGCGGCGTGAAATTCGCCAACCCGCTAAGTGACAAAGATTCAGCAAAAACCCTCTGCTTATCGGTAACAAAACCGAAAGAGTGTAAAAAATTGGCAACCAGCGGGTAAATAGTAATGATAACCACTATCAATTCGTCATTGATTTGGTATGATCCGCACTGGCTTTTTTTACCGTTTTCCGTTGGAGAGACACAGCGTGACGAATGATTTGATGCAGACGGATCTCTCCGTCTGGGGCATGTACCACCATGCAGACATCGTGGTTAAAGTGGTAATGATCGGTCTGCTACTGGCGTCGGTTGTGACATGGGCCATTTTCTTCAGTAAAAGTGCAGAGCTCAGCTCGGCAAAACGCCGCCTGAAGCGTGAACAGCAGGCGCTGGCCGGTGCCCGTTCCCTGCAGGATGCAGCCGACACCTGTGCGAAATTTAAAGGCAACAGCCTGACCACGCAGTTGCTGAAAGAAGCTGAAAATGAGTTGTTATTGTCAGAAGACTCAGACGATAACGACGGCATCAAAGAGCGTACCGCTTTCCGTCTGGAGCGCCGTGTGGCCTTCTTCAGCCGTCACGCAGGTCGTGGCAATGGTTTCCTGGCCACCATTGGTGCCATTGCGCCGTTTGTCGGCCTGTTCGGCACGGTATGGGGCATCATGAACAGCTTTATCGGTATCGCCCAGACGCAGACCACTAACCTGGCTGTGGTGGCTCCGGGTATTGCGGAAGCGCTGCTGGCAACCGCCATCGGTCTGGTTGCCGCTATCCCTGCGGTCGTGATCTATAACGTGTTCGCCCGCCTGATCGGCAACTACAAAGCGATGCTGGGTGATGTGGCTGCACAGGTGATGCTGCTGCAGAGCCGCGACCTGGATCTGGCCGCCAGTAATGGCTCACAGCGCACGCAAACCGCGCAGAAACTGCGGGTAGGGTAAGCACCATGGCAATGCGATTAAATGAAGATCTCGATAGCAACGGTGAAATGCATGAAATCAACGTCACGCCGTTTATCGACGTCATGCTGGTGCTGCTGATTATCTTTATGGTCGCCGCGCCGCTGGCCACCGTTGACGTTCGCGTTAATCTGCCTGCCTCGACCAGTGCGCCTCAGCCGCGTCCGGAAAAGCCGGTCTATCTCTCTATTAAGGCGGATAAGCAGCTGTTTATCGGCAATGATGCGGTAACCGCAGACTCGCTGGTGGATGCGTTGAACGGTCAGACGCAGGGTAATAAAGAGACCACCATATTTTTCCAGGCTGACAAGTCGGTGGATTATGAGACGCTGATGGGCGTAATGGATAAGCTGCGCCAGGCGGGGTATCTGAAGATTGGCCTGATGGGCATGGAAACCGTCAGTAAGTGATCAGGTTGCTCCGTTAAGTCATACGAACAGCAAAAAGCCCCGTGAAGGGGCTTTTTAATGGTGCAGAGTTTGTAAAGTCAGGAGGATTACATCTGTACTGCCGGAACTCCGCCATGCTTTGCCTGATACTGACGGATCAGGCGTTTAATCACCATTGTGCCGATCAGGCCACATACCGCTGCGAAGGTCAACCATACGCCCGGCATCGCCTTATCACCCGTGGCGTGGATCAGATAGCTGGAGACTGCCGGAGTGAACCCGCCAAACAGTGCAGTCGCCAGGCTGTAGGCCAGTGAGAAACCGGTAGCGCGCACTTCAGCAGGCATCACCTCGGCCAGATAAACCACCATCGCACCGTTATAGCTGGCGTAGAGGAAGGAGAGCCACAACTCGGCCTCCAGCAGGTGGGCAAAGGTCGGAGAACCCACCAGCCAGTGCAGAACGGGCCATGCGGTGGCAATCATCAACACGCTGAACAGGATCAGCAGCGGGCGGCGGCCATAGCGGTCAGACACCGCACCCATTATTGGCAGCCAGATCAGGTTCGACAGGCCCACGCAAAGCGTGACGAAGAAGCTCTGCTTGTCGCTCATCATCAACACGGTTTTGCCAAAGGTTGGTGTAAAGGCCGTGATCATATAGAACATCACGGTGGTGGTGACGACCATCAGCATCCCCGACAGAACCAGCGCCCAATTGCGGCCCACCGAACGGACAATTTGCCCCATTGTGGGATGGACTTTGCGCTGGCTGAACGCCTCTGTTTCTTCCAGCATGCTGCGGATCCAGAACAGGAAAGGCACGATCAGACAGCCAATCACGAACGGAATACGCCAGCCCCAGTCAGTGACCTGGTCTTTTGCCAGCAGGTGATTCAGGCCCAGACCAAGCAGAGCGGCAAAGATCACCGCAATCTGCTGGCTACCGGACTGCCAGCTGACGAAAAAACCTTTACGATTTTTCGGCGCGATTTCAGCCAGATAAACCGAAACCCCACCCAGTTCCACCCCGGCGGAGAAGCCCTGCAGCAGGCGTCCTGCCAGGATCAGGATCGGGGCGGCGGCCCCGAGCGTGCTGTAGCCGGGAACCAGGGCGATGGTCAGCGTACCGATGGCCATCAGACCCAGCGTCACCAGCAGCCCTTTCCGGCGGCCGTGATGGTCAATATAGGAGCCCAGAATAATCGCGCCGAGCGGGCGCATCAGGAAACCGGCACCGAAGGTCATCAGCGTCAGCATCAGTGAAGCGAACGGGTTATCTCCGGGGAAAAAGGTTTTGGCAATGGCGGTGGCATAGTAACCAAACACCATAAAATCATACATCTCCAGAAAGTTACCGCTGGTGACGTTGAAGATGGTTTTGGCATTGCCCTGAGGCTTTTTAGGGGAAGAAGCTACGGCAGTCATACAGCATCCTTATGGGTTTTCTCCCGTTTTAGCCTGCACTGAGCGGATTTAATGTGATGAGAGTCACCGTTAATAAGGTGCATTCCGATTACATTGGTAACAAAAAATTAACAGATTCAGGACCATCGCGCTCTGGACCTTTTTGAGCACTGGCAGAATCTTCTGAAGCGAACGGGTAACATTTTTTAATATTTTATCGCATTTGGCTGATATGGATTTTTAGCCTGTTTTCAGCTTGTTGGCCGGTATAAATGTTTCCGGACTGGACACTCAATTTCAGACTGCCAGGGTTATTCATGAGTTTTAATGATTAATTCAGGAGGAACCATGACAGACCAGTATAAAATGCAGAATCCTCTCGAGCAGTATCACACCGGCGAGTACCCAAAGCAGCAGCAGAGTGCGCCTGGCATGCAGGCTGAAATGCGCCCGGTCCCGGACTGTGGTGAAAAAACTTATCGGGGCAGTCAGCGCCTTGAAGGGCGAAAAGCGTTAGTCACCGGCGCAGACTCCGGGATTGGCCGTGCTGCCGCCATTGCCTATGCCCGTGAAGGGGCTGATGTTGCGCTCTCCTATCTGCCCGAAGAGCAGCGTGATGCTGAAGATGTCGCCCGGCTGATTGAGCAGGCCGGGCGTAAAGCCGTCCTGTTGCCAGGAGATATCAGCCAGGAAGCATTCAGTAAGAAACTGGTAGAGGATGCCCGTGAGTATTTGGGCGGACTCGACATTCTGGCGCTGGTGGCTGGTAAACAGGTTGCAGTTGACAACATTGCTGACCTGACCACCGATCAGTTCCGCAAGACATACGATACCAACGTGATGTCGCTGTTCTGGATCACCAAAGCGGCCATTCCTCATATGCCGGCAGGTAGCAGCATTATCACAACCTCGTCGATCCAGGCCTACCAGCCGAGTCAGAATCTGCTGGATTATGCTTCCACTAAAGCGGCCATTCTTAACTACACCAGAGGGCTGGCGAAACAGGTTGCAGAGAAGGGTATCCGCGTAAACAGCGTGGCTCCGGGACCAATCTGGACAGCATTACAGATTACCGGCGGCCAGCCGCAGGAGAAAATCCCGGGCTTCGGTGAACAGACGCCGCTGAAACGTGCGGGCCAGCCTGCCGAACTTGCCGGGGTCTATGTTTACCTCGCCTCGCAGGAGTCCAGCTACGTCACCGCCGAGGTCCATGGCGTGACGGGCGGGAACCATCTCAGCTAAAAAGACAAATCAATCACCACGTTGTAGCTGTTGCTGCCCGCCACTGGCGTGGCCTGCAAAGTCAGGAACTGCGCCGTGTAGTTGAAGGTACGGGTCAGCCTATCCGTCGATACGTTGTTGGCACCGTGCCTGAACCTGTCACCTGTTTGCCCGGCAGGCAAAGCCCCAGTGCCCCAATCCCGATACAGACGTTGTAATTGACCAGCGTTGATGAGCTGTAAGTGGTTGCAGCTCCGCCAATGGTCATTTCGCTGGTGCAGGCCGAGATGTGGTGCCGGAGCTAAAGCATTTTGTCGGTGGTGAGGAAGTGGGTGTGCTGCCCACGCTGAAAAAAGAGCTGGCAGAGACCGCGCCGCTTTCAGACGCAGTCTGAAATCAAGCCCGGGGTTCTCGAGACTGCCTTTTTGGTTGGCTAAATGACGAGTGGCGGTCGTTTTACTGGCGTTTGCCACTTTTTGATACTGGCTGGCACTGATACCCAACCCAACACCTTGTTCGCCGCCATCCAGCAATCGGCCCAGTAGCAATCCGCGCTGCTGTAGAACATGGCGCAGACGCGGTAATAACTCTGCCTCTTGCCAGTGAAAATTGGGCCAGTTGTTCTGTTGCCAGATCCAGGAAGTCACAGGCGGCTCATTGTGTTTGGCAGTGAGTCGAAATAAGTCATCTATTCGGCTCATATGGTGAGCCGAATATGGCAGGTTATCGGCTCAGAGGCGAATTGCGGGAGGCTGTTAATGTAATAAAGAGCGAAGAAAGCAGTCCGCCAGCCTCTGTCTAATCGACACTGGCAGACCTATAATAGTGGGCAAATTCCCTGGATGGGTCTGTCACAGTTTTGGCTAAATATCAGCAGTTAATCGATCAAGTTCAGCAGCAGATCGTCAGTGAGATCTGGTTGCCGGGTGAAAAGCTTCCCTCTCTGCGTGAGCAGGTCTCGCTGAGCGGCATGAGCCTGATGACGGTGATGCATGCCTATCAGGTGCTGGAGAGCCAGGGCTGGATCCAGTCCCGCCCGCAGTCCGGCTACTACGTTGCACCCCGCGCGGAGTTTCTCAGCCAGCCTGCCGGGCACCTGAAGGTCCAGCTGGCCGAGTCGGTGGATATCAATGCCTTTATTTTCGATGTGTTACAGGCCTGCCGCGACCCCGCTATTGTGCCTTTTGGCTCTGCCTTTCCCGATCCGGGACTATTCCCACAGCGCCAGCTGATGCGTTCACTTACCGCTGTGTCGCACTCGCTCAAGCCTGCTGATGCCCTTAATAATTTGCCACCGGGTAATGAGACACTGCGTAAAACGCTGGCGCAACGTTATGCCCTGCAGGGCATTCAGGTATCGCCGGATGAAATAGTGATCACCAACGGGGCGATGGAAGCGCTGAACCTGAGCATGCAGGCAGTGACCGAGCCGGGCGACTGGGTGGCGATAGAAAATCCCTGCTTCTACGGGGCATTGCAGGTGATTGAGCGGCTCAAGCTGAAAGCCGTGGCGATCGCCTCCGATCCGCAGCATGGTCTGGATCTCGAAGAACTTTCCGGGGCGCTGGAGCGCTGGCCGATCAAAGCCTGCTGGATGATGACCAACCAGCAGAACCCGGTGGGCTATACGCTGAGCAAAGAGAAAAAGCAGCAGCTGGTGACGCTGCTGGCAAAACACCAGGTGGCGTTGATTGAAGATGATGTCTACAGCGAGCTCTATTTTGGCAGTGAAAAGCCGCTGCCCGCCAAAGCTTTTGACCGGGACAGCAGCGTGCTGCACTGCTCATCATTCTCAAAAAATCTGGTGGCGGGCTTTCGGGTGGGCTGGGTTGCCGCCGGTAAGCATGCCCAGCGAATTCAGCGTCTGCAGCTGATGAGCACGCTCTCCACCAGCGCCCCAATGCAACTGGCGCTGGCAAACTATCTGGGTACCCGCAGCTACGACAGCCATCTGCGGCGGCTGCGCCAGCTTCTGGAGCAGCGTAAGACCCAGGCGCGGGCCTCACTGAAACGCCACCTGCCTGCTGCCGCACGGATTAACGATTCGCAGGGCGGCTATTTTCTGTGGATTGAGCTGCCCCGGCAGATCAACACCACTGACCTGTATTACCTGGCGCTGCAACACAATATCAGTATTGCGCCCGGTAAAATGTTCTCTTCCGGCGAGCAGTACGCCAACTATTTCCGCTTCAACACGGCATGGGAATGGGGGGAAGTGCAGGAGGCGGCCGTAGCGACACTCGGTGGCCTGATTGCCGGAATGCTGTCGGGTCAGCCGGGCTGACCCGCGAAACTCAGACGCTGGAGGCGGGCTGCTGGCCCCAGGTGAGATGATAGACATCATAAAAGTCCACCTCGCCTTTTAGCGAGATCAGCTTTTCAATGCCTTTTTTGACGTTATCCGGGACCTGATTACTGGAAAGAATATCCTGAATCGCTTGCTGCGACAGGGTACGCACGTAATACCATTCCCCGTTATAACAGACACGCAGGTCCAGCGTATCAATATCCTCAAAGCGGTAACGCGGATTCACATCCAGCATCATCAGGCCGCTCATCAACAGTACGAAGAAGGTCGCGCCCCAGAATGCAGGCCAGCCAAGAAACTCGGTGGTGAAAATTAACGCCACGGTCAGGGCATAGCAGACATACATTGACGCCCACAGTCCGGGGTGACTTTTTAAAAAGGTAAAGCTGAGGCGCGGTTTATTATCACGCTGTTCTTCACGGTTCAGCGTGTCGATTTCACGAAGCAGGATTTGTTTGACGTCTTCCACAATGGATCTCCCAACTGATTCTGCTAACACTTAATCACAGGTTGTCAATTCACGGCAGACACAGTTAGGGTAAATAAAGCTATAACAGTTGCGCTGAAATGGGGAGTTTTGAGAGCTTTTAGGACATAATTTCCTCCAGATTGGGAAAGAGAAGAGATGACTAAGGAAATAATGAAACAGGTACTCAGAAGCACTCTTTTTATCACCGCAATTGGCAGTGCTTTTCCCGCGCTGGCAATCGACTGCGGCAAAGCTTCCAGCATTGTAGAGAATACCATTTGCAACTCTTCCCAGCTCACCTGGCTTGACTCGGTAATGAGTAATGCTAATCGTGAGGCGCTGGCGGGAAAAAATGCGGCGCCCGCTCTTCAGCATATTGAAAAGTGGCATGATTCACGGAACGCCTGCACCTCCATCAATTGCCTGCGATGGGCATATCTTCAGGGACTTAGCACACTGAACCAGGCACCGGAAAATTTTAACTGGAATGGTACCTGGTGGAATACTTCGGCCACCAATGGCAACGGCGGGAAAATCGTCATCAGCAAAGCCAACGAGTGGGCGTTCGATTTTTCCGGGGAGATATGGGGAGGCGTTTACAAATCGGCCCTGCGCAGCAACGTGAAGAAATACTGGGGGCTGGGCTTTACCGATCGCATTGCATGGGGCGGAGATTGTACCGTGCTGTTTATTCCACGGCCCGACGGAAAAATCGAGATTAACAGTGATAACAGCGGCAGCTGTAAGCTGCTGATGCAGGATAACATCACTATTGATGGTGTGTATCAACGATCGGATATCGATCCCCGTCCGGCCGCCACATTACAGTCGATAGGCGTGTTACCGACCAGCGCGTTGGATGAGCGCTTCCGCCAACTGGCCGGTAAGGATTATCTGAAGTATGTTTGGGCGGCAAACAACGTCCTGTATTCGGAAGATCAGGACAATATTGGCGCAACGGTGCTGACCTTATCGGTTAAAGGGGCTGCCAGCCGTAATGCGGCGATCATCATGTATACGCCGGAAGGCAAAATTTGGGCAATGCTGGTCACGCCGGATGCCGGTAAAGAAAACAAAATCAGCATCAGCTATATCACCACCGAACAGGGTGAGAAAACCCCGCCCAAAACGCTGACTAACTGGCGGGCTTTGTTCCTGGATTAAGTGGGCCAGCGGCCGGTATACGGCTTAACTCAGGGCGGATAACCCCCTGAGCTTTCCCATTTTTGTCAGGTTACCGTGCCGACAATCCGTAAATCCACTTCATCAGGCACCTCATTGTAAGAGAGAATATGCAGCCCGGCGGCGAACAGTCTGGAATAGCGGGCTATCAGCGGGCGCAGTTGCGGGGTGACCAGCAGCACCGGCGTCAGGCTCTGCGCCTTCAGCTGTTCCAGCACCACCGGCAGCGTGGACTGCAGCTGGGTGAGGATATTGGGATCGACCGGGAAGCTGTCGAGACTGACCTTGCCGGCCTGCTGTGCCTGGCTCAGCGATCCGAGCAGCAGCGTTTCCAGTTCATTATCCAGCGTGTAAGCCGAAAGCGGTTTGTTATCCGGCGCGATTGCCGCCACCAGCGCTCGCCGCAGCGCAAATCTCACGTCGGAAGCCAGCAGGATGGCATCTTTGGTCAGTGCGGCGCTCTCCACCAGCGTGGTGCCGATGGTGGCGATATCCTTCAGCGAAACCTGCTCCTGCAGCAGCAGGCGATAGACCTTGAGCTGCTGGCTATAGTTCAACGCGATATTCAGCTCTTCCGCCAGCCTCGGCGCAACAGCGGAAAGGCGCTGGTTGAGCGGGGTGATATCATCAAAATTAAACAGCTCCGGCAAATGCTCCCTCGCGACCTTGTTCACATGCGTGGCGATCACGCTGGCGCAGTCCACTACCTGATAGCCGTAGTTGAGTGCTTTAGCCTTACTCTCCGGGGTTATCCAGGTCACCGCCAGCCCATAGGCCGGATCGGTATCCAGCACGCCGTCCACTTCCCCATACTGTTCTGCGGTTGGAATTGCCATCAGCCGGTCGGGATGAACCTCTCCCAGCGCGGTGCGGACGCCGTTCACTTTAATCACGTACTGCACCGGCTTGAGGCGAAAATCTTCGCGGATGGCTATCTCCGGCAGCAGTACGCCACTGGTTTCTGACACCACCTGACGCACCCCGCGTACCCGTTGGGTCAGGGTATTGCCGCGGGATTTGTCCACCAGCGTCACCAGTTTATAGCCGAGATAAAGGCTGAGAGGTTCAATCAGCGGAATACTCTGCCAGCTGACGGTCACGCCATCATCGGCATCCAGCGCGCGTGCCACGCTGGCAAGCTCCTCGTTGCTCTGGGCAGGAGGCTGCACCACACGGCTCTGACGCCAGGCGATAAACAGCATCAGCGCGGTAAAAATCAGGAACACCAGATGCGGCATTCCCGGCACTATCGCCAGCACAAACATCACGAAGGCGGCGGTGCAGAGCGTGGCAGGTTTGGCCAGCAGCTGGCTTTTTATCTCATCGGCAATGCCGCCGCTGTCGTCGTCACTGACGCGGGTAACGATAATCGCCGCCGCAGTGGCTAACAGCAGCGAAGGGATCTGTGCTACCAGCCCGTCACCAATGGTCAGCAGAACATACTGTTCAAACGCCTGACCGGCATCCAGGTTGTATTTAAAGATGCCGATCAGTATCCCGCCGACCACGTTGATCAGCAGGATCATGATCCCGGCGATCGCATCACCGCGCACAAACTTCGATGCGCCGTCCATCGCGCCGTAGAAATCAGCCTCATTGGCGACGTCCCGGCGGCGTACACGGGCCTGTTCCTGATTAATTAACCCGGCATTCAGATCGGCGTCGATCGCCATTTGTTTGCCGGGCAGGGCGTCCAGCGTGAAGCGGGCCGACACTTCAGAAATACGTTCTGCCCCTTTGGTCACCACCACAAAGTTGATGATCATCAGGATGATAAACACCACAAAGCCGACCACAAAGTTGCCGCCGATCACCACGTTACCGAAGGATTCAATCACCTTACCGGCAGCGCCAATCCCTTCGTGCCCCTTAAGCAGTACCACGCGGGTGGAGGCCACATTGAGCGTCAGGCGCATCAGCGTGGTGATCAGCAGCAGGGTGGGGAACACCGAGAAATCAAGTGGACGCCTGCTGTTGACGCTGGCCAGCAGCACCATCACCGCCAGCACAATATTGAAGGTGAACAGCACGTCCAGCACCAGCGGTGACAGCGGCAGGATCACCATAGCCAGCACGCACAGCAGCAGCAGCGGCACGCCGAAATGGCTGTTGCGCAGCAGGGCCAGCGTCTGGCGGAAGCTAAACTTAGACATGCTCAGTTTTCCCCTCAACAGGAACAGGAATTTGCAGATCCAGCCGTGGCTTCTCGCCCGTTCCCTGCCGCCACGCCTTCAGTTGCATGACATACGACAGGATATGCGCCATCGGTCGGTACAGGGAGGCTGGGATTTGCTGATTAACACGGGTACTGTGATAAATCGAACGCGCCAGCAGTGGGAACTCCACTACTTCAATCTTGTGTTTCTGTGCCACGCTGCGGATGTGCAGGGCGATATCATCCATCCCTTTCGCCAGAATAAACGGCGCTGCGGCTTTTTCCGGAGCGTACTTCAGCGCCACTGCGTAGTGGGTTGGGTTCATGATCACCACGTCAGCCCCGGGCACCTGGCTGGAAATCTGCCCCATCGCCAGCTGGCGTTGCAGCTGGCGCACGCGGCCTTTAATCTGCGGATTCCCTTCCTGATTTTTGTATTCGTCGCGCACCTCTTTCTTGGTCATGCGCAGCTTCTTGATAAACATGAATTTGCTCAGCGGCACGTCGATAAAGGCGAACACGGCGATGATCATCACAAAGCGCTGCATAATGTCGCCATACTGCTGCAGGCCGGAGACAATCGCGTCATGCAGAAAGTGGCTTTCCAGATTCAGCAGCTCCGGCAGTTTCTGACGGAGGGTCATCGCCAGCATCGCCAGCAGCACCGCGCATTTGAGGATCATCTTCAGCACATCGACAAAATGCTGTTTACCCACCAGCCGTTTCACCCCGGCGATCGGGCTGAGTTTTTTGAAGTCAGGCATGATACGTTTCAGCACGAAAACCCAGCCGCCGGGCATCAGATTTGCCAGCGCAGCTGAGACCGGAATGGGCACGAGGGTGGCCGCCACCTTGATGACAATCAGCACGTTAAGCAGCATAAATTCATGCAGCGCGCCGTCGTCGTTGATATGGTCCGCAATGCGCCGCAGGGCAATAAAAGAGCCGTGGATCAGGCTCTGATAGTATGGAAGAAAGGCACTGAGGGTTACCAGGCTGGCGATTAGCCCCACCGCCATACCCAGATCTTTCGAGCGGGGAATATCCCCTTTCTCGCGGGATTTTCTCAGCTTAGTGGCACTGGGCTTTTCAGTTTTATCACCGCTACCGGACATCAGTTCACCTTTAATCGTTCAAGCTGCGCCAGCACGTCGTTGGTCAGCGTCAGATAGTGTTGGGGAATGCGGCTGCTCAGCAGCATCAGGCAGAGCAGGCCAAACAGCATGCTGATAGGAAAACCCAGCGCAAACAGGTTCAGCGTGGGTGAAACCCGGTTCAGCAGGCCAAAGGTCCCCTGAACAATCAGCATGATGATCACAGTCGGCAGCGCCAGCAGCAGCGCACCGGACATCATCCAGCCGAGCCCGGTAGCGAACGTTTTCAGCGTCAGCGAAGTAATCGCCTGGTCAATCGGCCACATGGCAAAACTTTTGTAGAGGATGGTCACTAACAGCAGATGTCCGTCCATGCCGAAGAACAACAGGCCGCAGAACACCGCAACAATCTGCGAAATCACCATGGTAGAGCTGCCGCTGCTGGGGTCGTTCATCACCGCCATACCCAGACCCATATTCATCGACAAAATGGCGCCGGAGGTCTGCAGGGCCAGGATCGCCCAGTTCAGCATCTGCCCGAACAGAAACCCCCAGAGGATCTGCTCGCCGGTGAGGATCAGGGCCTGCGCGGTCATCAGGTCATGCAGTACCACGTTGTTGCCAATCATCGGGGTGATAATGATGCTCAGCAGCAGCGCCAGACCCACTTTTGCCTTGCGGGGAAACGAGCGGTGCTCAAACAGCGGACAGAAGTGGAAAAAAGCAGCGATGCGCACCATCGGCAGCCACAATGCCAGCAGCGGGGCAATCAGGTCCTGAATATTGATGCTCATGGTTTTTCTTCACCCCAGCAGCGTCGGGGACTGTTCAAAAATCAACAGGGTGAAGTCAATCAACTGAGTAAGCATCCACTTACCGGCGAAGACCAGTACCAGCATGGTCATCACCAGCCTGGGCAGAAAGCTCAGCGTCTGTTCGTTAATCTGGGTGGTGGCCTGGAACACGCTGACGATCAGCCCGGTAACCAGGCTGGGCAGGATCGCCACCACCGAGATCATCAACACCAGCTTCAGGGCCTGGGCGATAATGTCACCGGCCACGTCGAGGGTCATCATAATCCCAGCCCCTGTACGCTGTGGGTCAGCGTGCCGACAATCAGCGACCAGCCGTCACAGAGCACGAACAGGATCAGCTTGAACGGCAGCGAAACGATCAGCGGCGACAGCATCATCATCCCCATTGCCATCAGGATGCTGGCGACAATCAGGTCAATCACCAGGAACGGGATATAAATCATAAAGCCGATGCGGAAGGCGGTTTTCAGCTCACTCAGTACAAAGGCTGGCGTGACGATGCTTAAGTCCTGCTGTTCCGCTTCACCGCTGGCGTTGGCGATGGTCATAATCTGGGTTAGCGAGGTGGTGCTGGTCTGCGACAGCATGAATTTCTTCAGCGGGGCCGAACCGGTAGCCAGAGCCTGCTGCAGGGTGATTTGCTCAGCCTGGTAAGGCACCACCGCATCGTTATAGATTTTCATCCACACCGGGCGCATCACCAGCAGGGTCAGCACCAGCGCGATGCCGGTCAGCACTTTATTGGGCGGGCTTTGCTGCAGGCCCAGTGCCTGACGCAGCAGCGACAGCACGATAATGAAGCGGGTAAAGCAGGTCATCATCAGCAGCATCACCGGCAGCAGGCCGAGCAGCGTCATCAGGATCAGAATTTCGATCTTGACGCTGTAATCCTGGCCGTTGGTGGTGTTGGTCGCGCTGAACAGCGTCAGTCCGTGGGATTCCGCCAGCGCCAGCGCCGGACACAGCAGCAGCGTACCGGGCAAAATAGCCCGCGTCAGCCAGCGGGAGGCGGATTGGTTCATAATGCCAGCTCACCCAGCTCTTTATTGTTGAACTCGATAATGCGCAGGCCGTATTTGTCGTTGACCACCACCACTTCGGCCTTGCCGAACAGGATGCCGTTCACTTTTACGTCCAGCGGTTCACCGGCCAGCTTGTCCAGCTCCAGCACCGAGTCGTTGTTTACGTGGATCAGCTCCGCAAGAGAGATCTCCACGGAAGCCACTTCCAGCGTCAGCGTGACCGGAATACGGCTGAACAACGCCAGATGCCGCTGTTTATCCTGTGGCGTTGTAGCGGCGCTGTCGCTTACTGTCTCTTCGGCAGGGGCGACATCGTCCAGCGAAAAATCGAAATCCAGCCCGGAGGCCAGGCTGTCATTGGCATCAGTCATGCGTTTGCTCACTGTTAGGATCGGTAAATCCAGAGAAAAAGAGTTTGCCGTGATCTTCAGTAATCACGGCGGTCATCAGCGGCTGCCGGCCAATAAACAGCGGTACGCGGTCGGCCAGTGAAATGGGCAGAATATCACCGCTTTTCAGCTGCATCAGGTCCGCCACTTTTAGCGAAACCGTGGCCAGATGGCCGGTTAAACGAACCGGCAGGGCCATAAAAGAGGTCTGGGTGCTGGCGGATTGTTCCAGTCCCGGACGGGCGCTGCGTTCGGCGCTCTGGCGCAGTGTGGCGAGCAGCCGGTCAACGTGGGCACTGTCCAGCAACAGTGAAAAGGTGCCGTCATAGCCGTCGAGGGCAAATTTAATCCGATAAGACCAGTTAGTATTCAGCGAGGCGCAGTCAGGATTAATTTGCAGCGAACTGCCAAACAGCGAATCCTCAGTAATCAGCGTAACCAGTTCCTGCGCCAGTTTACTTTTCAACCGCTCTTCAGTGCGGGTGACCGGCGTCTGTTGGGTGGAAATAACCTGTTTGTCCTTGCTCAGACCGTAATAGTCATGCAGAACGCTCAGCAGTAGAGGACGGTCAATAATAATGGCCAGACTTCCTGTTTCACTGCTGAATATTTGTGCCTGCTTATGCCAGACATCCATTTCAAAGTGCAGAGACTTTAAAGAAATATTGACACGAAATTTTTTCAGGAAAAAAATATTCAGCTTTCCGTCAAAATGATCGTGCTTGTCCAGGAATATTTTCTGGATCTTATGATAAGGTCTTCCGAGCTTGTTAATTTCTAATTTCATCATCGCAGGATGTTTTCCGTGATGATAAATTCTTACCTTGCTCTTTTTAGGGCCCATGACTCAATCCGCTCAGCGAGTAGTAATGTGTCGGTAGCGCTTCACGTAATGATAACAAACGGGGTCAACCTGAAACTTACCGTAAAATGACGGCGTAAATTAGACCGTTTTTCAGCCAGCATAGCAATGCCTGCAGGCTTATTAATCCATTATTAATCTGCCGTTTCGCTTCCGATGATTGTTTATTAACATTATGATTTTATGGCCTTTATATTTTAATATTCCATTAAAGCTAAAACGAGTAACGGACGAAATGTATACTAATTTCCATCCTGGTAATCGCCATGGTTGAATTATGTATTAAAGTATCAACATGTGGAAAATGTCTGAATGGAAATGAACAGGAAAATTGCTGGCTGTGCTGAGTATGATTTTGTTGCTCATTCTCCTGCCAGCGTAAATTTATTATCGCTGGCGCGACGCCTGGCGAAATTTAACGTCCCTGTGCTGATTACCGGTGAAACGGGTACGGGTAAAGAGTGTGTGGCGAAATATATTCACCATCATGCTTTTTATGAAGGTGCTCCCTATGTTGGGGTGAACTGTGCGGCCATTCCGGAAAATATGCTGGAAGCCATTTTATTCGGCTATGAGAAAGGCGCATTTACCGGCGCGGTCAGCAGTCAGCCCGGAAAGTTTGAACAGGCTAATGGCGGAACGCTCCTGCTGGATGAAATTGGCGATATGCCGCTGGCGTTGCAGGCAAAATTATTGCGTGTGCTGCAGGAAAAATGCGTTGAGCGACTGGGTAGCCATAAACCAGTACCGCTTGATATCCGCCTTATTGCCTCGACCAATAAAGATCTTGAAGTGGAAATTGCTGAAGGGCGATTCCGTCAGGATCTGTTTTACCGTATTTCTGTTGTTCCCATCCATATTACCCCGCTGCGGGAAAGGGCAGAGGACATTATTCCGCTGACCGAATTGTTTATTCAGAAATACCAGTCTTTCTCCACCAGTAAACCGAGTCTGACCGCGCAGGCGCGACGCTCGTTGCTGACACATGACTGGCCGGGCAACGTCCGCGAGCTGGAAAATGCCGTGCAGCGTGGCCTGATCATGTCTGACGGCGGCACGCTGGATCACGGTTGCCTGGGCCTGAAGTCAGCGCCGTCTGCGATCGGTGCACCTTCCCAACCTGAATGCAGCGATGAAAGCCCAATCAAACAGCGCGGCAGAATGGCGGAGTTCCAGTACATCATCGACCTGTTGCGGCGCTATCAGGGCAATAAATCCCAGACCGCCGCGTTTCTTGGCATCACCCCGCGCGCGCTGCGCTACCGGCTTGCCAGTATGCGAGAGCAGGGTTTTGACCTCGGTTTACCCTCCTGATCCCCACAAAGGAAGTGCAAAAATGATCGAAAAATTAACCCTCAGCAACGCGGCAGGTCAGCACGCGATGATTGCTGAAATGGAACGGATGCGGGCTCAGGCTACGGCCTCTGCCCTGCCACCGATGGCGAACGATCTCGCCAGCGCGTCAGTCAGTGGTCCGGGTTTTGGCCAGGTGATGGAACAGGCGGTCAACCACGTTGATAACCTGC
This sequence comes from Erwinia sp. 009765445, assembly GCF_058137865.1. Lineage (NCBI taxonomy): Bacteria > Pseudomonadati > Pseudomonadota > Gammaproteobacteria > Enterobacterales > Erwiniaceae > Erwinia > Erwinia sp. 009765445. Next base: position 136,419 of record NZ_JBYUWC010000007.1, on the reverse strand, counting down.
AGCATGTTGCCAGTGCCCAGCAGCGAGCGGTGGAACTGGGACTGAGCGACGATCTGGCCAGCGCGATGCTGGAAAGCCAGAAGGCCAGCGTGGCGTTCTCCGCGCTGATGCAGGTCCGCAACAAGCTCAGCAGCGCCTTTGACGAAGTCATGAATATTTCACTGTAGGTTCCGCGTGATCGAGAAACTGAAAGCCCTGCTGGGGCCGCTTAAAGCGGGTCAGCTGAAGAAATGGATCCTCCCCGGTGCCGCTGCGCTGGCGGCCACTGCCGTCATCGTTTCGCTGCTCTGGCAGAGCAATAACCATTACGTGATGCTCTACGGCTCACAGCAAAATGTTCCGATTGCACAGGTCGTGGAAGTGCTCAGCGGCGAGCAGATCTCCTACCGCGTGGAGCCGAACAGTGGCAACCTGCTGGTGCGGGAAACCGATCTGCCCAGAGCCCGTATGGCGCTGGCGGCTAAAGGGGTATTCAGTCACACCCCTGCAGGTTATGAGCTGATGGACAAAGATGAAATGCTCGGCAGCAGCCAGTTTATCCAGAACGTGCGGTTCAAGCGCAGCATGGAGGGTGAGCTGGCGCAGAGCATCATGGCGCTGGATGCGGTGGATTACGCCAGGGTGCATCTGGGAATCAGCGAAACCAGCTCTTTTGTGCTGAACAATAAACCTGACAGCACCGCTTCGGTGATGGTACGGGTCCGTTTTGGTGAACAGATGAGCGACGAACAGGTCACCGCCATCGTTAATCTGATCGTCGGCAGTATTCCCGGGATGAAGCCAGGACAGGTACGGGTGGTTGATCAGCATGGTGTACTGCTCTCCGCCAATATAGATGCTGCCGGAAACGGCACGCTGGACAATAAAGCCAGCAATAAAGTGCTGCTGCAGGTGCGTAAAGAGACCGAGCGCAGTCTGGCAAACGTGCTGGCCCCGGTGGTCGGTAACGAAAACTTCCGCATCAGTGTGGTGCCGCGTATCAACTTCAGCGAAGTTGAAGAGACCCAAGAGCGCTTCCTTGGCGATCCACGGACCAGTACAGAAAGCCTGCAGCAGGAAAACACCACCGAGCAGCTGGCTCTCGGCGTGCCCGGCTCGCTGAGCAACCGTCCGGCGAATCAGGCTCCGGCCACCACTAATCCTTCTCAACTGGCGACCCGCAATCAGGCTCAGCGTCAGTTTAATTATGATCGTGATGTGCGACATATCCGCCATCCTGGCTACCAGGTGGAGAAACTCTCGGTGGCGGTGGTGCTTAACCAAAGCTCACCTGCGGTAAAAGCCTGGACAGAAGAGAGCCGCCAGCAGGTACAGCAAATGCTTCAGCAGGCGGCAGGCATTGATCCCCAGCGTGGCGATGTGCTGAACCTCAGCCTGCTGGCATTTCCGGAGGCCACGCCGTGGTCGGAACCGCCGATCCCATGGTGGGAGCGTAAGAGCATTATCGACTGGAGCGTGCGTGGAGGGATTGCCCTGCTGCTGCTGCTGCTGACGCTGTTTGGCATCCTGCCGGTGCTGCGTCGCTTCAGTCGTCGCGACCCGGAACCGTTACTGGCTGAACCTCAGGAGCTGCCGGAAGGCGTCTTTATCGATGATGAACCGGCCAGCGAGCCGCAGCGGGCGCAGCTGCCTGCCAGCTCCTTCCAGCAGCAGGAAGCACTGCCGCCGCAGGGCTCCGGGCTGGAAACTAAAATCGCCTACCTGCAAACCCTGGCCGAGAGCGAAACCGACCGCGTGGCCGAAGTGATCAAACAGTGGATAAACAGTAATGAGCGCAATGCCGACAGCAAATAAACAGGAAACCCCCGCCAGCACCGCCCGTTCGCGACTGGAGCAGGCGGCTATTTTGCTGCTCAGCATAGGAGAAGAGGCGGCGGCGATGGTGCTGCGGAAAATGACCCGCGAAGAGGTGCTGCGCCTCAGCGAAACGATGGCGCGGCTGCACGGCGTCAAGTTAACTCAGGCCCGCCAGGCGATGAACGACTTCTTTAACGACTATCGCGATCAGAGCGGGATCAACGGCACTTCGCGCACCTATCTGCGCGGCATCCTGGAGCGTGCGCTGGGCAGCGATATCGCCAGCAGCGTGATCAACGGCCTGTACGGCGACGAAATCCGCCACCGTATGGCCCGGCTTCAGTGGGTGGATACTCCACAGCTGGCGGCGCTGATTGATCAGGAGCATTTACAGCTGCAGGCGGTCTTTCTGGCCTTCCTGCCGCCGGACGTGGCGGCTCAGGTGCTGACCTATCTGGCGGTCGAGCGTCAGGATGAAATTCTTTACCGTATCGCCCGGCTCGACGACGTGAACCGCGATGTGGTGGACGAGTTGGACCGCCTGATTGAACGCGGCGTGGCGGTGCTCTCCGAGCACGGGTCCAAGGTGCAGGGCATTAAGCAGGCGGCCAATATCGTCAACCGTATTCCCGGTAACCCGCAGTCGCTGCTGGATCAGCTGCACGCGCGGGATGAAAAAGTGGTCGATGAGTTGAAAACGGAAATGTACGAATTCTTTATTCTCAGCCGCCAGAGCCAGGTCACGCTGCAGCGACTGCTGGAAGAGATCCCACTCGAACAGTGGGCGATTGCCCTGAAAGGCACCGAGCCGGTGCTGAGCCAGGCCATCTACGAGGCAATGCCGAAACGGCAGGTTCAGCTTTTGCAGAGTACCACCGCCCGGTTGGGTGCGATACCGGTCAGCCGCATCGAGCAGGTGCGTAAAGACATCATGACCGAAGTGCGCACCCTGGCGGAAGAGGGTGAAATTCAGGTGCAGCTGTTCAGCGAACTGACGATGGAGTAAGGGATGAACAAGCTGAGCGGTAAATACCGCCTTTATCATTTTCCTCCGTTGCGTAAAAGCTGGCCGCTGACGGAAGGCCAGCAGGCTCCGCTGGACGCTGCAGAGTATCAGCAACAGCTGATGAACGGTTTTCAGCAGGGGATCAGCGACGGTTTTCAGCAGGGGATCAGCGACGGTTTCCAGCAGGGAGTCGAGCAGGGTAAGTCCCAGGGCTATGAAGAGGGGCTGGAGCAGGGTCTCCAGGCCGGAAGAGAGCAGGGGCGCGAAGAGGGTAAACGCCTCGCGCACCAGGAATTTAAACGTGCCGCCGAACCACTGGACAGTCTGGTACAGCAACTGACTGGCGCGATGGAGGAGTACGAACAGCGGCGGCGCAGCGAGCTGCTGCAGCTCGTCGAGAAAGTGACCCGCCAGGTAATCCGTTGCGAACTGGCGTTGCAGCCGACGCAGCTGCTGACGCTGGTTGACGAAGTGCTGAGCAGTTTGCCGGAGATGCCGAAGCGCCTTCGCGTGCTGATGAATCCGGAAGAATTTGCCCGTATCAGCGAGACGGAGCCGGAGAAAGTGGCCGAATGGGGCCTGACCGCCGAGCCTGAAATGGCGCCCGGCGAATGCCGCGTGGTCACCGAATCTGCCGAGATGGACGTGGGCTGCGATCATCGGCTGGGCCAGTGCATGAGCGTGCTGACCGAAAGTCTGAGCGGCGAGCAGGCTGACTGATGTCTTCACGCGAGCTTTCCGCCTTTGACAAGGCCCTGAAATCAATAGAAAACATCAGCCTGGCGCGCATTGCCGGACGGCTGGTGCGGGTCAACGGCCTGCTGCTGGAGTCGGTGGGCTGCCAGCTGGCCGTCGGCCAGCGCTGCCAGATTGAAGCGATGGGCGGCAAACTGATTGAAGCCCAGGTGGTGGGATTCAACCGCGATGTGACCTATCTGATGCCCTTCAAGCAGCCGGAAGGGCTTATGGCGGGTGCCAGAGTGTTTCCTGGCGGCCGCGGCAGCGAGCTGACCATCAGTGAGAGCTGGCTGGGACGGGTGATTAACGGCGTCGGGGAGCCGATTGACGGCGCAGGACGGCTGGAGGGCGATACTCCTCTGCGGCAGCAAATCCCGCAGATCCATCCGCTGACCCGCAAACCGGTAGAGCACCCGCTGGACGTCGGCGTCAAAGCGATTAACGGCCTGCTGACCATCGGCAAAGGCCAGCGCGTCGGGCTGATGGCCGGTTCCGGCGTCGGTAAAAGCGTGCTGCTCGGCATGATTACCCGCAGCACCCAGGCGGAAGTGGTGGTGGTCGGGCTGATCGGTGAGCGCGGGCGTGAAGTGAAAGAATTCATTGAGCACTCGCTTGGCCCGGAAGGCCGGGCAAAATCGGTAGTGGTGGCGGCTCCGGCAGATGAATCGCCGCTGATGCGTATCAAGGCCACCGAGCTGTGCCATGCCATCGCCAGCCACTTTCGCGACCAGGGCAAAGACGTGCTGCTGCTGGTCGATTCGCTGACGCGCTACGCCATGGCCCAGCGTGAAATCGCGCTGTCGCTGGGCGAACCTCCGGCTACCAAAGGCTATCCGCCTTCCGCCTTTGGCATCATCCCAAAATTAGTGGAAACGGCAGGTAACGCCGAAGGTCAGGGTACTATGACCGCCATTTATACCGTGCTGGCCGAAGGGGACGATCAGCAGGATCCGATCGTCGACTGCGCCCGTGCGGTGCTGGACGGCCATATCGTCCTCTCACGACACCTCGCAGAAGCCGGACACTATCCGGCCATTGATATCGGCCAGAGCATCAGCCGCTGTATGAGCCAGGTCACTGCCCGGCCTCACCAACTGGCGGCCCGTACCCTGAAACAACTCTATGCCGAATACATGGCTATTAAGCCGCTGCTGCCGTTAGGTGGCTATGTCGCCGGAGTGGATGCAACCGCAGATAAAGCCGTGCGGCTGTTCCCCGCGATCGAACATTTTTTACGCCAGCAGGTGGATGAGCCTTCACCGTTGGATCAGACCATCAGCAGCCTTGAGGCGCTGGCCCGTATGTAATGTAAGGAATGAAAATGGACAAGTATGTCAGAACGACCAGCGTACTCGAACGTCTGCGCCAGATGCGCGAACGGGAGCTGGAAGAGGCCACCGGCAGGCTGGCCCAGCAAAAAATCCTCTGTCAGCGTTATGCCAGCAATATTGCGGCGCTGACCGGTCTGAGCAACGGGGAGATCTCTCCCGGCTGCGATGCGGTACAGCTCAGCAACCAGGCCCGTTTCCGCGCCAATATTCAGCGGGTGATTGACTGGCAAAAACAGGAGCAGGCTCTGGCGGAGATCAGGCAGCAAACCTTACAACAGGAGTTAGTTAACGAAGCCTGCCGTGAAAAATCGCTGAGTGTGGTGCTGGACCAGCAGCGGGCGGCCCTGCAACAGCAGCGTCAGCAGGCGGAACAGAAACAGACCGACAGTCAGGCCATGCAGAGCTGGATGCGTATCCACAGGTCGGAAAACTAGCGTCACAGGACATCATTGATCGGGACGGGATAATGAACACGACAGAAAGTTTCACACCGGACTACGTACTGCATTTACAGGGCGTACAGCATGATTGCTGCTGTTGCGGTTGCCACAGCGCCTCGCCGCTGCTGCAGCTGCGCTGGAAAAATCAGGTGCGACACAGTGCCGTATTTGGTTGTGACCAGGTCGCCAGAACTATCCTCTTTCAACGGCATTCGCTGTCGATGCATATCGGCGAAGCGGTGGCGGAAAACCTGCCGGAGCTGAATAAGCGGTTGCTGATACTCAATCACAGCTGCCTGCGGCTGCTGGAAGGCGTGAGGGGCGATCTCAGCCTGAAACTCTACACGCTGGGGCTGTTTATCATGAAAGCAGCCAAAGAGAGTCCGGCAGAGAAGCCTGGCTCGCTGGTCGAGGTTTACTTAAGGCAGGGCATTCAGCGCCGGATCGCCCGTGCATTTAAGGCTTTCTCGTCGGCTGAGGAATACAAAATCATGGCGCTGCGCACGTTGAGTCAACTGCCACTGGAGGTGAGCCTGGACCCGCTGAGCAGGATGGCCCTGCAGCAGACGTTACAGCAGATGGCGGCACTGCCGGATGAGATGTTACAGATCCGCCTTAACGGGCTGGAAAAGCGGTGCGAGCTGGCGGAATTTTTGCAGGCTCAGCAGACGGCGTTTATTAACTTTCTGCTCTATCAGCTGTACCACAATGTTTTTCCGGGGCATTCAAGGGCCGACTGGGCCGCGGCTTATGCCGGACTGTGTCAGCACTTTTTCTGCCTGAAAATGCTCTGTGCTTTGAGTTTGCAGCAGCAGCTGGTGCTGGATGAAGAGAACATCAGCGCGCTGTTTGCTGCCTGGCACCGCGTGGCTCCCCGCCACTCCTTTCATGACAATCCCCTGCTTGCCGGGATCTCACTGCTGAAATAAGCAGGCCCGTCCATAGGCCTTGATAAACCGTCGGGATACCCTGTTCCGACGGCGATTACCTTGAGTAGAGAAAGTCCTCCGGCCGGTCACGGAACAGCGCGCCCAGCATTTCCCGCTGATGATTAAGCAGTAATCCATTACGTTCATTCAGTTGCTGACAGGCAACCGCCTGCTGTTCTAGCGTTTGCCACCAGCTTTCAGCCTGGGCTTTCAGCGCAGCGGGCAGCCGGGAGAACAGCACTTGCAGCCCCTCTCCGTTGGTTGCCAGACGCAAAGCCTCTAAAGTCTGCACCCTGCGTCGGGCGCTGGCCTGCAGCCGGGGGGAGATGGCAGAGAGGTTTGCTCCCGCCTGTTCACTTTGCTCAGCATGGCAGGCAAGCATCGCCTCACGCTGCTGCTGCAGGAGCTGAGCAAGCTGCTGGTAGAACGGCACATCCTGTTGCAGATCTTTTAGCAATCCTTTGACTTGCTCCAGCTGGCTCATCGGCGGTAGTAGTCCATCATGGCACTCGCCAGCGAGCCGCTGTTCAGAGAGAGTTCGCCGTTTCTGATCGCCGCCTGCATCGCGCTGACGCGGTCACTATCCACCTCCGGCATGGCGCGTAACGCCTGCTGGGTCTGGCTGACCGGCCCGCTCTGCACGGTTGTCACCCGGGCCTGCTGACCAGGGCTTTCAACTGCACTGGCGATCACATTGTTAACGGCACTGCTGCTCTGTATCAGATTTTCTGCTGAGATTTTCATTTAAACCGATCTTTATAGGGGTTAAAAAAAACTATCGTTCCTATAGGCGACCCTGCCAGACAGAACTTTACGTTTTGAATAAAAAAACTTTACTCCTTTTAGTGTATTTTTCTTCTGCTGCAAGTGAAAACTCACCGCAGCGGTACCAGGCTATCATAGCCGCCGCTGTTTCAGCGGCGGGTGGTAGAGACTCCCAGCTCTGCACCGCGAGTTGCATAGTGACAATTCGCTCCTGACAGACGTCGGGCAACTGGGCTAACAGCACCTGCAAAATAAGCAGAAAACTGTCCCGATCCTTCTGTGGCGGTTGCGGTTCCTTAGTGCTTCCGGCTTCCTGCTGGGCCGGTGCCTCTCTCTGGCACGTGGCCCTGCCGATCCGCTCGACTTTCATCTGATTCCCTCCGTGGCTCCCCGTTGATTTACTCACAAAGCGGCAGCTGGTCCTGAAATCTTAAATTTCTTCGTTAATTCACCGGCCTGGCACCGTCATCAGCCGGACCACACCCTTGCCGTCCACCACCGCGCTGACCAGCTGCTGGCTGCTGAGGTTCTTCACTTTGATGGTGTCGCCTTTGCGGCCTTTCTTTTGTGCTTCTCCCAGCATCCGGGCTTCCACGCCATCCATCTCAGCAATCATCATCACCCGCTGTCCAGGGTGACGGGCTGATCGCTCTCGCTCAGGGCCGTCGTGAGATTTATACCCGTAACGGCCATATCGATATCGACGACAACGGCAACCTCTCCGTCAGCGGCATGCCGCTGCTGGGTGAGAACGGCCCGATCCAGCTGCCGCCTTTTTCGCAGGTGGCAATTGGGGATGACGGCACCGTAACGGTTATCCCGGAAAATGGCGACGTGAACGCGGCAATCGATGTGGATCGCATCAAGCTGGTGGATATTCCGGCTAACCGTCTGAGTAAAAACAACGACGGCCAGCTGGTCAGCAACCGCGCCACCAATCCACGCAGCGAGAACGTCAAGCTGGCCAGTGAGCACCTGGAGAGCAGCAACGTCTCCACCATCACTGAAATGGTCGAAACCGTCTCGCTGAGCCGTCAGTTTGAGGCGCAAATTAAAATGATGAAAGCAGCTGAAACCCTGGCCCAGGCGGGAAATCGCCTGATCCGTGGCAGCTAACCAGACAGGAAAACGTCATGAATCCAGCCTTATGGGTAAGCAAAACCGGTCTTGCGGCGCAGGACGCCAAGATGACCGCTATCTCCAACAACCTGGCAAACGTTAACACCACCGGTTTCAAACGCGATCGTGTGGTGTTTGAAGACCTGTTCTATCAGACCCAGCGCGCGCCTGGCGTGGCGCTGGATCAGAACAACAATACTCCCGGCGGCATCCAGTACGGCAGCGGGGTAAAAATCCTCGGTACGGAAAAATCCTTTACCGTTGGCGCAATGCAGGTCACTTCGAAAGAGCTGGACGTTGCCATCACCGGTCAGGGGTTTTTCCAGGTTGAAACCGCTGCTGGCGATATCGCCTATACCCGTGCCGGTAACCTGAAAATTAATGCCGACGGAGTATTAACCAATGCTCAGGGACTTGCGCTTATCCCCTCAATTGAACTGCCGGAAGGCACTAAAAGCATCGGGATTGCCAAAGACGGCACGGTTACCGCTCAGGTGGGTGGCGAAAGTGAACCCGCGAATCTCGGCCAGATCACGCTGGTGAACTTCGTCAATCCCGCCGGGCTGGAGGCACTGGGGGGTAACCTTTACCGCGAGACGACGGCCAGTGGTGAAGCAACGGAAGGTGTGCCGGGCGAAGAGGCCTTTGGCGAGCTGGAACAGGGATCGCTGGAAGGCTCTAACGTGCAGGTGGTGGAGGAGATGGTCGATATGATCACCGTGCAGCGCGCCTATGAAATGAACGCCAAAATGGTCTCCGCTGCTCAGCGGGTGCGAAAGCTCACCCTATCTGGTGCATAAAGACGACGCTGAATTCGCTCCACCCGTTAATCTGACACAGGCCAGCGAACCGGTACGCGGCGGCGGACTCTACCAGAGCAGCTATAACTGGTCGCTGACCCAGGATCGCCGCGCTTATCGCGTGGGCGATATCCTGACGGTCAGGCTGGATGAGTCCACTCAATCGAGCAAGCAGGCAAAAACTAACTTCGGCAAGAAGAACGACGTTGAACTTGGTGCACCTTCGGTGTTGGGGAAAACCTACGACAACCTCAGTGGTTCAGTGTCTGGCGATCGCAACTTTAATGGCAGCGCCTCCACCGCCCAGCAAAACATGCTGCGGGGGTCGATCACCGTAGCCGTTCACCAGGTGTTGCCCAACGGTGTGCTGGTGATCCGCGGGGAAAAATGGCTGACGCTTAACCAGGGCGATGAATATATGCGCGTCAGTGGCCTGGTGCGCTCCGACGATATCGAACGCGATAATTCGGTGTCTTCACAACGTATCGCCAATGCCCGCATCTCCTATGCCGGGCGCGGTGCGCTCAGCGATGCCAACTCAGCCGGCTGGCTGACCCGCTTCTTTAACCATCCGCTGTTCCCGATTTAAGGTTTTGTCATGACTCGTCATTTGCTTTTCTCTCTTTTTATTGCCGCATCGGTGTTAGCTGTTCCGGTGCAGGCTCAGCCACTGGGTCAGCTGGTGGACGTGCAGGGTATGCGTGGTAATCAGCTGGTTGGCTACAGCCTGGTGGTCGGGCTGGACGGTACCGGTGACCGTAACCAGGTGAAATTTACCAGTCAGTCGGTCACTAATATGCTGCGCCAGTTTGGCGTGCAGATGCCCGCGAAGATCGATCCCAAGGTCAAGAACGTGGCAGCAGTCGCGCTCAGCGCAACGCTGCCACCGATGTATGCCCGTGGTCAGACGATAAACGTCACGGTCTCTTCTATTGGCGATGCAAAAAGTCTGCGCGGTGGCACGCTGCTGCTGACCCAGTTGCGTGGTGCAGACGGCGAAGTTTACGCGCTGGCCCAGGGCAATGTAGTGGTCGGCGGCGTGAAAGCTTCCGGTGACAGCGGCTCCAGCATCACCATTAACACTCCAACGGTCGGGCTGATCCCTAATGGAGCAAGCGTGGAGCGGGAGATCCCCAACGACTTCCAGATCAACCGCCTGGTCTATCTCAATCTGAAGCGTCCCAGCTTTAAAACCGCCAACAATATTGCCACTGCGCTCAATCAGACTTTTGGCCGTGGTACTGCGAAGGCGCAGAGCGCCACCAATATCTCAGTGAATGCGCCAGTCGATCCCGATCAGCGCGTGGCTTTTATGTCGCGGCTGGAAGAAGTCTCGGTGGAGGCAGGCAAACAGCCCGCCCGCGTGGTATTTAACGCGCGCACCGGCACCGTGGTTATGGGCGAGGGGGTTGTGGTTCGTCCTGCGGCCGTTTCGCATGGCAACCTGACGGTAACCGTCCGTGAAAACCCGACCGTCAGTCAGCCTGGTCCTCTGAGTCAGGGTACCACGGCAGTGACCGCGCAAAGCGAGATAGGCGTGAACCGTGGCGATGGCCATATGACCACCATTTCCGGTGGCACCACCCTGCGCAGCATCGTCAACACGCTGAACACGCTGGGCGCGTCTCCTGATGACACAATGGCGATCCTGCAGGCGCTGAAAGAAGCTGGCGCGCTGGATGCGGAACTGGTGGTGATGTGAAAATTGATGCACTCAGCAGTACCTTTTCCACCGCCCGCAGCGATGTGGTTGCCGGGGCGAAGCCGCAGACGCTGGAGCAGGCGGCGGAAAAATTTGAAGCGATGTTTCTGCGGCAGATGCTGCAGGAGATGCGCAAAAGTTCTGATGTGCTGGCCGGGGAAAACGGCCTGTTCAGCTCTCGTGAGTCGCGCACCGTGCGTGATTTTTATGATGATGCCCTGGCGCAAAGCCTGGCCAGTCAGCGCAGCACCGGCATCGCCAGCCTGCTTATTCAGCAGCTGACCGCAGCCTCGTAAAGGGAAGTTAAACGGCGGGGAGAAATCCCTGTCGGCGGTTAAGTTTCTCCTCAGCCTGCCGCTTTACTGCGGGTAGCAGCGCTTAACCGAAATGGGAAAGAGATGAACAACTTATTCAATATTGGCTACAGCGGTATGCGTGCCTCGCAGACGCAGTTAAATGTCGCCGCGTTAAACACCGCTAACATGGCTACGGCTGGTTACACCCGTCAGCGCGTTGAACAGTCAGCCATCAGCCCTTCCGGGCAGTCGGGCTTTAACAGCGGCAACGGCGTAGCCGTGACCAGTATTCGCCGCATGGCCGATCAGTTCCTTACCGGTCAGGTCTGGCGGGCCAATACCAACGCTAACTTTTACGCCACCTCCCAGAATATGCTCAGCCAGCTGGAAACCCTGCTTGGCTCGACCACTTCCGGGCTGGGCGACGGGCTGGATAGCCTGTTCAGCTCGCTCAGCGGCGCAACGGAAAAGCCGGAAAATCAGGCCATGCGCCAGGACGTGCTGACTAATGCCAGCCAGCTGGCGTTACGCTTTAATAAAATGCAGGAGTTCATCAGCAAGCAGCGGAGCGATATTCAGACCCAGCAGCAGAACACGGTGAACAGCATCAATATGCTCAGCGGTAATATTGCGGAGTACAACAAGAAAATTACCGAGTCCGAGGCGCTGGGCACGGATACCAGCATTCTGCGCGACCAGCGCGATGAGCTGGTGAAAGAGCTGAGTGGCTATGTGGATGTGCGGATCAACGAATCCTCTGACGGCAGCTACACGCTGTCGCTCAGCTCGGGCCAGCCGCTGGTTGCCGGATCCACCGCAGGCAAGCTCTCGTTGCAGCGAGATGCGCAGGGGAATATGGCGATGTCGCTGAGCCTTTCCAGCGCGACTTTCCAGGTGGAGATGGATTGTGGCGGTACGCTGGGCGGGCTGCATGATTATGAAAGCGGCACGCTCAGCGAGATGTCTGACTCGATCATGGGTATGGCTAAGGCAATGGCTGAAGCCTTTAACGCCCAGCAGCGCGCCGGATACGATCTGCAGGGCGAACCCGGTAAAGATCTGTTCATCTTCGATCCCAGTAACCCGAACGGCATGCTGCAACTAACCGATATCAATTGGGATGAGCTGGCTTTCTCGGCCGATCCTGACGCCACCGGCAACAATGAAAATCTCAAACGGCTGATCGAGATTGCTAATCAGTCCATGGACATCCCTGGAATGGGCAACACCACACTGTCGAATGCCAGCGCCTCTCTGGTCAGCACCGTGGGGATCAAAAGCCGCGAAAACCAGACCAACCTGGAAGCGGCGGTGGCGCTGCTGACTCAGGCAGAGAATGAGCGCAACAACTACAGCGGCGTATACGACGACGAAGAGGCGATCAACATCATCGTCTATACCAAGGCCTACCAGTCCAATATGAAGATCATCGCCACCGGCGATCAAATCTTCAGCGATCTGCTGGCGCTGTTTTAACTTTTTCCGGAGCCTGTGATGCGTATCAGCACCCTGACATTCACCAACACCATGTTGACCAGCTTTAACCGCAATCAGTCGAAATTGCTGACCCTGCAGAGCCAGATCGCCAGCCAGACGCGGTTGCTGAAACCCTCTGACGATCCCATCGCCAGCACCCAGCTGGCGCAGCTGCGCCGCGAAAAGTCGGCTATCGATCAGTATAAGAGCAATATCGATCGCCTGACCGGCAACCTGTCAGGCCAGGAAAGTACCGTTAAAGGGGCGGAGCAGCAGCTGCAGGCGATGATGGATAAAATGGTCGAAGCGATGGGCGGTACGCTCTCTGCCGAAGACATGAAAGCCTATGGCAAAGAGCTGGCTTCGCTGCTGGAGACCACCGTGTCGCTGGTCAATACTAAAGACGAGGACGGTCGCCATATGTTCTCCGGTACCCGGACCAATCAGCAGCCGCTGGTCTTCGATGCTGACACTAACAGCTGGTCGTATCAGGGCAATCAGGAAACCGCGACCACCAATGTCTCTAACGGCGTGTCGGTAGCGGTCACCACCCATCTGGCTCAGGCGTTTGGTGACAATCTGGAGACGCTGAATCAGCTGAAAGCCATCGCGGACAAAATGCAGGAAGGCACGCTGGATCCGTCGGATTACGCTGAAGAGATGAGCAGCGCCTATGCCTCGTTACAGGGCACTCATGGCAAGATTGCGGCAATCTATACGGAGCTGGGCAGCCGCTTTAATACGCTGACGTTGCTGAAAGATATCCACGATGACAACAGCGTGGTCAATGACACGGTGACGCGCAACCTGACCGAGCTGGATATGGCCAGCGCCAGTATCGACCTGACCCGCTATTACAACGCCTCGCTGGCCGCGCAGAAAAGCTATACGCAAATCCAGCAGCTTTCGCTGTTTTCGTTGATTTAAGAAGGCATGATGCAGGTAGATATTCATCAGACGGGCGCGGGCAGCAGCACGCTGCACAGCCGAAAGACCGCCACAGCCCAGCCGCTGGATAAAGTGGCAACGCTCACCGCCCGCACCTCTGCAGCCGCCAACAGCTATCCGGATCGTCCGCTGATCTCGTCTCAGCCGCTGCGCTACAACGTGCAGCTCAATGAGCAGCTAACGGCAGTGCAGCAGGCCGACAGCTTTCTGCAAAGCGCCGAAAAGCAGGTGCTGCAGCTGGTGCATGCGCTGACACGGCGGGACGCTCAGGGGGAGGTCCGGGAGAGGAGCGAAAACCTTCAGCAACTGTTGATGCAGCGCGACAGCCTGTCCGGCGGCTATGTTGATCGGCAGTTGCAGTTGAACCTGCAAAGCAAGCCGCTGGTGAACTTCAGCCTGCAGGACGGGACAGCGCTGGTGAACAGATCGGAACAGGAGGTTCTGACTTTTTCGCTGGGTGGCAGACAGCGGGAAGTCAGCGCGGCCTCGCTGGAGGAGAATGCTTCACCACGTCATAACCTGCTGCGGCTGAATCAGGCTCTGGGGAAGTGGGGCATTCAGGGCAAGCTGGATGCGCAGGATCGGCTGAACTTTCAGGTGGACGAGCAGCGCTGGCCACAGGTGAGCCAGCATCTTAGCGTGCAGGGTGGCGGTGAGCGATATCCGCAGGGACAGTTTTTCCCGGTTAAACCGCAGGTGGAAAGCGGGCTGGAAGAGGCATTAACTCAGCTGAACCGCACCCCATCCCAGGGCGGCCAGATCCTGCCCGAGCTGGAAAAGGCGCTGGAAACCCTGACGCAACAGCGTCGGTCGCTGCAGCAAACCCGCGAAAGGGCCCAGCAGCGCATCGACAGCATGGCGACTTTCAGTGGCCGATCTTCTGCCCTGCAGGCCGCTTCTGATTTTTCCGCCACCCTTCTGGCAGGCGATTTCACTACGCTGACTCAGGCTCTGGCCGGGCAGGCTAACCTTTCCGCGACCCGAGTGCGTAATGTGCTGAACGCCCGTTAAAGATGACTGATGATTTGTCCTGAGGTGGTAATGGTTACTTTGCCACCGGGATAGCTAACGCTGTTTAGTATGATACGGTTACGTTCAAGGTGCCCCATGATATTGGCAATCATCAGATCGTTTTTCTTTTGCGTGATGCAGACTGGTTTATAGTCATACAGCAACCCTTCAGAAGTGATTTTTTTTAGCGACATCAACACTTTAATTTGTAAGTGATTATCGTCAGGGCTGTTAAGTTTCAACATTATGGATTTTTTGTTGATCACATAGTGGGGATTATACAGTTCGCTGCTTTTTGACAATAAGTCGTAATAGCCGAACTGAAGTTTATCCTGGTGACCGTTGTCATTGCCATTGAACAGATCGCCTATCTCAGGGTTAGGTATGTAGAGTGTTCTTACCATCGCGCCCAAAATTAACAGCAACGTAAGAGACATCAGACTAATTGACGCAGTTCGCCATTTCATTTATTTCTCTCTCTGTTTCCCGATAAATCAGGGCGTTAAGTTGTGAGTTATCACTGCGAAACTGGGCGATGTTCATCGCCAGTTCACGGCGATCGCAGCGGCTGGTGATTTCCACCGTGTAATTCATTGTGCTGGACAGGATTTGGTAAAAAACCTGCATATTGGCCTGATGCTCAATCAGTAACGTATTCAGTGCTGACAGGGAAGGATTTATCTGCTTATCGATTTCTTCCGTCGGTCGCAGCTGATCGTTGACATGCTCCATAGCATAGAGACGAATGTTACTCCAGGCACCCGGGACCTGCTCGGTCAGCTTATTTTCCTGTTTTAAGGTACTGGTGATCAGCAAAAATCCCACCACCAGCAGTAGCAACGTTGCCTGCGCCAGGCACATCCAGCGCCAGAAGCGTTTCTGCTTTGCCTGCAATTTTTGCGTCAGCCAGACGCTCTCTTTTTTCGACTCTTTCTGCCACTCCTCGCGAGCAAGGGTCAGCGTGGATGGACTCTCCTGGCTGGTGACAGTATGCGGATAAAGAAGTTGCACTCCGGCATCTCCAGCCGCCCCCTCGCTGTCGGCTTCCCGCTTTTCATCCAGACGGAATTCACAATACTCCGCTTCGAGGATATAGCCTTTCTTGGGGATGGTTTTAATAATACGCTGTTGCTTACCGTCGTCTTCCAGCGCCACGCGCAGGGCGTGGATGGCATTCGGTAAACTGTTGTTGCCGATCACCCGGCGCTCCCAGACAAGCGTATTCAACTCCTCGCGCGTCAGGATCTTTCCTGCGTTCTGTACCAGCACGATCAGCAGTTTGAGCTGATACTCGCCCAGTCGACGCTGCTCACCGGACTGCTGATGGACCAGCGATCCGGAAGGGATATCGAGCAGCCAGTGATGGATCACGCAATGAGAGATCATAGCGGGGAGTGACCTTTTTTTGAGGTGAAAATAAAGTGGCGATATTTTCATCATTTTTGCGGTGTTATTCAACTATTGGCGGAATAAAAACTTCCGCTGGCGAATATTATTTATCTTTCGTTGATATTTGTCGTTTTTATATTGAGTGTAAGTATCTTCCTATTCCCTGTTTGTTAATGAATATCCTGTCACATGTTATCTTTTTCTTAACATTGTTATCAACACTCGCCTGAAGAACCGGTTTCTTCCTTTTTAATTTAATTATTCTTATTTACGGCCGTTTATATTCAGGTTGCCGCTGAAGAGGTTGGTCATAACTTCATTATTTATATGGTTTTTTTATTTTTCTATTTAAATATTCCCGCTGAAACGTCGTTTATATCAGGTACTGAAAAAAAACCAGTTTCACTCAAGGAGATAACCATTATGTCATTATCAATTTTCACTAACTCTGCCGCGATGTCTTCAACCAATGCGATGAACAAAGCGACCAGCAGCCTGAATGTTGCCATGGAGCGTCTGGGTACCGGTAAACGCATTAACTCTGCAGCCGACGATGCCGCCGGTCTGCAGATTGCTTCCCGCCTGCAGGCACAGTCTAACGGTATGGGCGTGGCCAAGCAGAACATTGCCAAAGCAACGGCGATGCTGCAGACCGCAGAAGGGGCTTTCGATGAAGTGAACAACATCCTTTACCGTATGAAGGATCTGGCGACCCAGGCGGCGGATGACACCAACAACGCCGATGACCGTACAGCTATCCAGGGTGAGTTCAAAGAACTGAATGCCGAGCTGGAAAACATCATGAGCAACACCTCTTACGGTTCTGAAAAGCTGCTGGCCTCTATTGGTGCAGGTGAGGAAGATGAGGACGGTAACGCTGTTGGTGGTGTGGCTGGCAAACTGACAGCCAGTATGCAGTTCCAGATTGGTGCCGGTTCTGAAGAGACGCTGAGCGTGGACCTGAGCGCAGGGCTGACCGCAGTAACCGGTTCTCTGGCCACCCTGCTGAATTCAGATATGTCTTCAGCAGAATCCGCGAACGCCGCGATTGATGAAATCAGCGCAGCAATGTCCGATGTCGGCAGCATTCGCTCCTCACTGGGTGCGAACATCAACCGCCTGGGCCACACCGCAGCTAACCTGGCGAACATGCAGGACAACACCAACCTCAACCTTGGCGTAATCCAGGATGCGGACTTTGCGGCGGAAGCCACGGCGATGACCCGCAACAACATGCTGACGCAGTCCAGCCAGGCGATGCTGAAGCAGGCTAACGGCATGAGCCAGATGGTTCTGGGCATGCTGGGCTAACCGGCCATTAACCTCTGATAACACCGCTCCAGGGCGGTGTTTTTTTTCCCCTTCTGGGCCCTTTTCTTTCCGTTAGGGAGGAAGCCTTATTTCCGCTTTTAAAATTCAACCAACTGAATAATATCAACTTTTATAGTTGGCACGCGCATTGCTATCAGGAGAGCAGGAAAGCCTGAACATCAGGCGCGGCTGGCTGAAAGGGAGAGCATAAAAAATGAGTTGGTTAGACGATTTTGACCCGCAAACGGTCGCGCAAAGTCTGGCGCAGGCAACCATCGCCGCCCAGCAATCTCAGCTCAAGACCCAGCAAAACCGGCTTTCGGCGCAGCAAAAAGCGCTGACCACGCTGCGTACTGCGTTAACTGATTTTCAGACTGCGCTGAAAGGTTTTGCCACCAGCGGCAGCAGCGGCGGCATGGTGGTCAACAGCGCCACCGCCAGCCAGGAAGGCTTCGTTTCGCTGAGCGCCAGCAGCTCCGCCCGAAAAGGGCTTTACAACATTAATGTTACGCAGACGGCCAGCGCCGATCAGAAAGCCTTTGAGAATCTGACCGATGCCGATATTGCTGCCGCTGAAGGTTCGATGAAAATCACCATCGCCGACAAAGAGGTGGAGATTGACATGTCCTCCGTCAGTACGTTGTCGGAGCTGCGCGATCGCATCAATGCCGAAAGCGGTGACTCAGGCGCAACGGCTTCTCTGGTGCGGCAGAACGGTAACAACGTGCTGATGATCAGCAGTGATAACACCGGCGCGGCTAATCAGGTGACGCTCTCAGCAACTGACGATACGTTCGCCGCAAAACTGGCAGATGCGACACAAATCTCCACCGCCCGCGACGCGATTATCACCATGGGTGAAGGCGATGGGATGACGTTTACCAGCAGCACCAACACCTTCAGCAACACTATTCCGGGGGTCGAACTGACGGTGATCCGGCCCACCGGCAACGAGCCACTGGTGATCAACGTAGATACCGATGTCTCCAGCTCCAGAGAACAGGCACAGGCGTTTGTGACGGCTTACAACAAGCTGCGCACTCAGCTGGATGAGCTGACCAAAAGCGGCGGTGGGGACAGTTCAGAGAGCCGTGGTGCGCTGGCTGGCGACTCAGGGATCGGCGCGCTGGAGAGCCGACTGAATGCCCTGCTACGCACCAATTTTAATGGTGCAAGGCTCAGCGATTTTGGCATCACACCGGACAGAAATGGGCAGTTAACGCTGGACGGCACCCAGTTCGAAGAGTCGCTGAAAGCAAGACCTGATGCGCTGAACTCACTGTTTGAAGGCACCAACGGCCTGCTGAGCCGCATGGATAAAGAGGGCCTTGATACCTTCCTGAACAGTACCACCGGCACGATTAAGCAGCGGCAGGAAACGCTTGATCGTCAGGGCGAGCAACTGACCACGAAGGAAGCGCAAATCAACAAGCGCTACGAGACCACCTTCAACCGCTACGTGAAAGAGTTTACCAACATGAAAACCATCATCAGCCAGATGAACCAGACGATGGGCATGTTTTTTTAAGCGCTTTGCGCGTGAGTGAGCAACACCCTTTAAGACATGAGGATCGTTTCAATGTACGGAACAGGCAACGACTTTACCCAGTATCAGGACGCCGACCTGGCAATCCGCACCGCAGCCTCCACGCCTCATCAGCTGGTACTGATGCTGTTTACCGGCCTGCTGGACGAACTGACCCGTGCCAAGGGCCACATCCAGGCCCGGCGCTTTGAACGTAAGGCGGGCAGCATCAATAAATGCATCGATATCCTCAATGCGCTGACCAGCGCGCTGGACTTCGACAACGGCGGTGAACTGGCGCTGCGGCTGGCCGGACTTTACGACTACTGCGTTTACCGGCTGTATGACGCCAGTCATCACCTCTCCATCGAGCAGATTGAAGAAGTGGAAAAGATCCTGCGCTCCATCCAGCAGGGCTGGGAAGGGATGGGCGCGTAATGGATCAGCGTATTTTGCAGCTGGGTCAGGCGCTGGAACAGGCCGCTGAGGATGAGAACTGGGATGAAATCCGCCGCCTCGACAGCCGTATCAGCCAGCTTCTGCAGGCCATCCGTCTGCAGGGGAAACAGGATGAGGTTCGCGAGGAAGTCGCGGCGCTTAAGCGCAGCCATCAGCGTGCGGCAAAGATTTGCCGTGAGCAGCATGACATCCTGGAGATGAAGATCCAGCAGCATCAGAAAATACGCGAAGGATTACAGGCATATGCCCTTTTCTCAACCGGTGAGGAGGAGCAGTAATGATGCCGGTGACCTCTTTTACCCCCACGGTCCCTGCCGCGGGGGACAGCCTGCCAGGCATGAACGAACTCCCCGGTCAGGCTGAGGCGATACCCGCACTGATGCCTTTGCTGACGGTGCCGCAGCCTGTCGCGGGGGACGATGAAACCCTGATGCCGATCGCTGATGAAACAACTTCTGACGAACCGCAGGGCGACCCGCAAACGCTCTTGGATCTGCTGCTGACCGATCCCGGTGTGCAGCCGCAGCCGGTAACAGAGCCAGGGCTGACCGTGATTCCGCAACCTGAGCAGAGCAGTCAGCCTCAGCCTGAACTGGCGGCGATAGTGCCGCAGGAAGTCAAGCCTGTTCCCGTGACCCCACTCAGTAACAGCAACCCGGTGATGGATGAAACCCCAACTGCTGATGAGGCCCTGCCGCCAGAGATAGCCGCTCCGCCAGTCACCACACGCTCCGCAGCCGCTGAGCGACCCGCTCAGCCTGCAACGGCGGAAGCGCTGCCTGTCAGCAAAGTGACTCAGCAGGATAAGCAGCCCGGCCAGACCGGGGCCGTAATGCCGCAGAGCCTGCAATATGCCTCAATCTCGCCGCTGCTCAGTGCTGCACTTCAGCGTGAAAACAGCGTTTCCGGCAGCGTACTGCACTTGCCTGCAGCGCATGAAGCGCAGGCCGAAGTGTTGCAAAAGGCCTTAAGCGAAAAGCTGGAGATGCAGATCTCGCAGCAGAGCCAGAAAGCCACCATCCGTCTCGATCCGCCGCAGCTCGGCAAGCTCGATATCACGCTGCATTACGAGGCGGGAAAACTCCAGGTTCAGATTCAGGCGGCACAGCCTGAAATCTACCGCGCACTGCAGCAGGTGAGTGAACAACTGCGCATCAGCCTCAGTGAGCAGAACAACGTTCAGGTGAACGTTCAGGTGTCGTCCCAGAGCGGTGACAGCCGCCAACAACAACGACACCAGTCACAGCCAGATACACCGGTTGCGCAAAACTTTGAAGAGGGTGCGTCCCAAGGGCCGCGCACCGACGGCACAATACTGACAATGGTTTAATCAATGAAAATAAAATCTTTTTTGCTCATTTCACTGCTGGTGCTGGTCGGGGCTGTTGCCACCGCTGCGCTGGTGGTGATTGGTACGACCTGGATGAATCACCGCGAGAAAGGGGAGGACACGTCACCTCTGAGCTTTCTGTCAGCCAAACCGAAACCGCGTGAGCTGCAATTTGTTGAAGTGAAGAACCTGGTGATGACCTTCCGCGATGAACACGCCCGGGAGCACTACCTGCTGCTGGACCTGGCGCTGACCACTCGTGATGACCTGCACTCCCAGCAGACGGAAAATCTGCTGCCCAAAATCAAAGGCTTCACTGTCGATATCTTCAGTTCAATGACTTATGGCGACGTGCGCAGCATGACCGTGCCTGAGCTGCGTCAACTGATGATGGACAGCTATAAGTCGAGCTTCGGCGAAATGAACATGCCGATGCCCTTTGAAGATCTCACCCTTTCAAAAATGGTTTTTCAGTGATGGCACATCAGGAAATGTTTAACGAACTCCCCGCACTGACGGCGGCGGAGGAGAGCCACTACATGCAGCAGTGGCTCCCGCTGGTCAAGCGTATTGTCCGTCAGCTGGCCCCGCAGGCCAATAGCATGATTGACCGTGATGACATCGAGCAAATTGCGCTGATGGGGCTGCTGGAAGCGCTGCGCCGTTATGGTCAGCCCGATGAGCAGTTTGCCGGGTATGCCGCGCAGCGCATTCGTGGTTCGGTGCTGGATCAGTTCCGTCAGCACGACTGGCGCCCGCGCAGCCTGCGGCAGAAAACGCACAAGATCAATGACACCATCCGCGCCATGTCCCGCACTCTGGGACGTGAACCTTCGCCGGAAGAGGTTTGCCGGCAGACCGGAATGACAGCCGAGGACTATCAGGAGTATCTGCTGCTCGACAGTGCGGGAACCATGGAGAGTTTCGACCTGCTGCTTTCCGGTGAGACTCACGGCAACGCCTTCGCCGGTCGCAGGCTGGAAGAGGAGATTGAAACGCAGCGCACGCTGACCAGCGCCATCGAGACGCTCGACGAACGCGAAAAAATCATTCTTAACCTCTATTACCAGCAGGACATGAGCCTGAAAGAGATTTCACTGGTGCTGGGATTAACCGAGGCCCGCGTCTGCCAGCTGAACAAGCGTATCGGCGAAAAGATTAAGGCGTTCTTCTGAGCAATTCATTATGCAAAAACTACTTGGATTGATCATTGTCCTCGGCTGCGTGGTCGGGGGCTTTCTGGAGTCTGGCGGGCGGCTGGCCTCTTTCTGGCAGCCTGGCGAACTGATCATCATCCTCGGCGCAGGTGCCGGGGCGATGGTGATTGCCAACCCGGCCCACGTGCTGAAGGCGATGTGGCGGCAGATAAAATCTGCGGTGCGTAAGGACGAGCAGGGCGGAGCATTTCAGCAGCAACTGTTGCTGATGATGTACGAGTTGCTGGAGCTGGTGCAGGATGGCGGCCTGAAGGCGCTGGATGAACACATTGAAGTACCGGAGAACAGTTCGCTGTTCCAGAAGTATCCGATGATCCTGAAAGACAAAGGATTTATCACTTTCATCTCCGATAACTTCCGCCTGATGGCGATGGGGAAAATCAACGAGCATGAAATGGAGGGGATCCTCGAATCGGAGATTGAAGCGCTGGAAGAGGAGCTGATGGTGCCTTCCCGCTCTTTGCAGCGCACCGCCGAGGCAATGCCGGGCTTTGGTATCTGTGCTGCGGTATTGGGGATCATCATTACCATGCAGTCTATCGACGGCTCGATCGCGCTGATCGGCCTGAAGGTGGCGGCCGCGCTGGTCGGGACTTTCCTTGGGGTGTTCTTCTGTTACTGCCTGATGGATCCGCTGGCTAACGCCATGGAGCAGTGCATGAAAAAGCGCATGACGGTATTTGTCTGTATCCGTACGGTGCTGGTCAATCACGTGGCCGGTAAGCCGACGCTGCTGGCGGTGGATGCCGGGCGCAAAATGCTGCCGCTGGAGAGTAAACCGACTTTTGCAACGCTCGACAGTTGGGTGAACCAGATGAATGAGAGCGGGCGATGAGAAAGGGGGCTCACTCCACCACCATCATCAAGCGCAGTGGGCGTTAACCAGGTGATGATCACTGGCCACACCGATTCAGCTAACTATCACAACAACGCCACGTACAACAACTGGAACCTCTCCGGCGATCGTGCGCTGGCCGCCAGACGTGTCCTCGAGCGGGGTGGACTGGAGCCGCAGCGCGTACTGCAGGTCAATGCCATGGCCGACAACATGCTGCTGGATCCCGACCAGCCTCTCTCTGCCCGCAACCGCCGCATTGAGATTCTGGTACTGACCAAAGCGGCTGCCAACACTCTCTATCAGTTTTATGGTCATCACGGGGTTAACGTCGTTAAACCTGCGGCTGACCGTATCAGGTAAACCTGTCAGGGCCCCTTGAGTTGATTTTTGGCTCAGCCGGTGGGAAATCTACCCACCGGTTATTTCCTGTCTTCCCTCTTGCTTAGCCCCCCAGCACAACACCCGAAGCGCCGGCAGTTGATTTGACTTAAGTTTCATTAAATTAATGTGTTATGTGATCAAAGCCCAGCGGCAGTGATTGCATCTTTACTATCAGGTGCCACAATTAATTAACAAACAACCACCCTGCTTTACCACCAGACAACAGGAGAGGCCGTTATGTTGCCCCATGCTGGTAGCTTACTCACCATGATGTCTTTTGCCGCCGGAACGTTTTCTGCCGGTGCATCATCCAACCCGCAATATATGACCTTCCAGCCTGCCAGCGGCGTGCCCAATAACCCGCTGCCGCTGATTATCTATCCGATGGTTGTGCCGCGAGAAGAGGAAGATATCGCCCGCTATTTTGAAGACCTGTTTGCCCGCAATCAGTGGCTGCCGCGCTGGCGCTATCCTGTTTACCCCTACACTCACTATCACCCGAATACCCATGAGCTGCTTGGCGTGGGGGCCGGGTGGGCGCAGATCCTGTTTGGCGGCGAAACCGGTCGGGCAGTGACGCTGCATGCAGGCGATGCGGTGCTGATCCCGGCTGGCGTGGGGCATCAGCAACTGGCCGCCAGCGATGACTTCTTTGCCGTTGGGGCTTACCCGCGCGGCATGATGCCCGAAACCCTTCGTGACGAGCAGGAGAGGGTGAACCAGTCTATAGTAGAGATTAAACGTGTGCCGATGCCGCAGCAGGACCCAATCACCGGCGGCGAAGGAGCCGTCACTGAAATCTGGCACCCATTAGCTAACGATTAAAGCCTGCTGCGGAACGCACTGTCATGGTGCGTTCCCCTTTCTGCGCTTCCTTCAGGGACAATATCCACCCGTTCTGACAGCCTCGTGGCCTGCAGTATCGCTTGCGTGCTGGCCTCTCATCACGGGTAATCGTGCTGGCACGCTTTGTGCAGATCTCTGATGGGTTCACCGACAGTGGAAGGGAAATCATGAATCAAGGCTATGAATCAGCTTCAGGCTTTTATGATGAAATGCTGCTGGGCGATGGCCAGTATCGCCAGCATTATCGCGACTACTGGCACTGGCTGAAGCAG
Organism: Erwinia sp. 009765445; assembly: GCF_058137865.1. Lineage (NCBI taxonomy): Bacteria > Pseudomonadati > Pseudomonadota > Gammaproteobacteria > Enterobacterales > Erwiniaceae > Erwinia > Erwinia sp. 009765445. The sequence continues at coordinate 112,493 of NZ_JBYUWC010000007.1, read as the reverse complement.
GCTGACCAGGAGGCCTTCGCCCGCAAGCGGGAAGAGGCCGAACTGCTGTTTCACCGCGTTGGTATCACTTTCAATGTCTACGGACAGGATGGGGGGGCCGAACGCCTGATCCCTTTCGACAGCGTCCCGCGCATTATCCCTGGCAGCGAATGGGTGATGCTGGACAAAGGCATCCGCCAGCGGGTGCAGGCCCTCAACGCATTCCTTCACGATATCTACCACGAGCAGCACATTCTGAAAGCGGGGATCGTCCCGGCGGAGCAGGTGCTGGTTAACGATCAGTATCAACCCTGTATGCAGGGGCTGAACCTGCACCGTGATATTTACGCGCACATTTGTGGCGTGGATATGGTGCGCAACAGCGATGGCGAATACTACGTGCTGGAGGACAATCTGCGCACGCCATCCGGCGTCTCCTACATGCTGGAAAACCGCAAAATGATGATGCGTCTTTACCCGGAGCTGTTTGCGCAGCAGCGCATTGCGCCGGTGGAGCGCTATCCGTCGCATCTGTTGCAGACGCTGCGGGAAAGCTCGCCGGTGAACGATCCGGTGGTGGTTGTGCTGACACCAGGCCGCTTTAACAGCGCCTACTTTGAGCACAGCTTCTTGGCGCAGCAGATGGGCGTGGAGCTGGTGGAAAGTGCTGACCTGTTTGTGAAAGATGGGGCAGTGATGATGCGCACCACTGCCGGACCGTGCAAAGTCGATGTTATCTACCGTCGCGTGGACGATGCCTTCCTCGATCCGCTGGCTTTCCGTGCGGACTCTATGCTCGGCGTACCGGGGCTGCTCTCCGTTTATCGTGCCGGAAATGTGGTGCTGGCTAATGCCATAGGCACCGGCGTGGCGGACGATAAATCCATCTATCCTTACGTACCGGATATGGTGAAGTTCTATCTCTCCGAAGAGCCGATCCTGAATAATGTCCCGACCTGGCAATGCCGCCGTCCCGATGAGCTTTCGTGGGTACTCGCTAACCTGCCGCAACTGGTGGTGAAAGAGGTTCACGGCGCAGGGGGCTATGGCATGCTGATTGGCCCCGTAGCCAGCAAGCAGCAGTTAGAAGAGTTTCGCACGCTGCTGATTGCCCGGCCACAAAACTACATTGCCCAGAACACGCTGGCGCTCTCCACCTGCCCGACATTTGTGGAGCAGGGGCTGGCACCCCGGCATATCGATTTGCGTCCGTTTGCCCTCAGCGGAGCGGAAATCCGCCTGGTGCCGGGGGGCCTGACACGTGTGGCACTGACGGAAGGTTCGCTGGTAGTGAACTCATCGCAGGGCGGTGGCACCAAGGATACCTGGGTTCTGGAGGATGACGCATGCTGAGTCGCACGGCCAGTGGCCTGTACTGGATGGCCCGCTATTTAGAGCGTGCCGAAAACATTGCCCGCGTGCTGGACGTCACCAACCGGCTATCGCTGATGCCGGTGCGCAGCAGCCATGATGACGAGCTGCGGGTACCGCTGAATCTCACCAGCACTGGCGAACTGTTCTGGACGTTAAATGACAAGCTGGCAATGCCACAGTTGTTCAGCTTTTTTGTCCTCGACGATCGTAACCCCGGCAGTATTTTCAGCTGCTGGGAATCGGCCTGGAACAACGCCCATGCGGTGCGTGGCAGCCTCTCGTCCGAAGTGTGGGAGAGCATCAACTCCAGCTGGATAGAGCTGAGGAAACTGCGGCGCAAAGGGATCAACAGCAGCGGAGCGGATGCTTTTTTTGACTGGGTAAAAGAGCGTTCGCATCTGTTTCGTGGCGCGATGTTTGGCACGCTGATGCGCGGCGATGCGATGAGCTTTATTCGCCTCGGTACGCTGCTGGAGCGGGCCGACTGCACGGCGAGGCTGCTGGATGTCACGCGCTATCTCACCGAGCAGGACGAAGATTCGGTGCGGGAATATTACCGCCTCGACACGCTGCTGCGTTCCGTTTCCGCCCGCGAGGCCTATCACACCATTTACAAACAGCAACTGGCCAGCGACAGCGTATCTGAAATGCTGATCCTCCGTGAGGAAAGCCCACGATCGCTGCGATCCTGTGTTGAAGAAATTGGTAATCAGCTGGATTTGATCGGCAGCAGTGGCGAAAACCGTCCCCGCCTGCTGCTTACCGTACTGCATGCCGAACTGCGCTTTAGCAGTTATGAGTCGCTGGTCAGCAAAGGGTTGCACAGCTGGTTACAGCACTTCCTCGCCGATCTGAGCGACATTGCCGGCAGCATTCAACAGACATACCTGGAGGCCAAATGAAACTGGATATCGCCCACAAGACCTGCTTCAGCTACCAGAATCTGGTGAAACAAAGTACCCAATACCTGCGCCTTACGCCGCAGGATTCTATCCATCAGCACATTCTCTCCTGGGATCTGTTGCTGCCTGCGCAGGCGATCTGCACCACTGATACCTTTGGCAACGTGCTCCACGTGCTGACGCTGGACACGCCACATCAGTCGATTGAAATTGAGGCCCGTGGAGTGGTGGAAATCCTTGATGAAGGGGGGACCGCCTCCGATCCGGACAGCACGCTGTCGCCGCTGGTATTTCTGCGAATCACGCCATTAACCCAGCCTGATCGGGCGATAGCTGAGTTTGCCTTGCGCTATTATCGTCCTGAAGCGCCGCTAGCGAGCCTCGAACGCCTGATGGGTGAGCTGCTGCTGAAAATGCCTTATCAGCCGGGCAGCACGATGGTTACCGATACCGCTGCGAAAGTCTTTGCGGCCGGAACCGGGGTTTGCCAGGATCACAGTCATGTGTTCCTGGCCTGTTGCCGCAGCCTGCATATCCCTGCTCGCTATGTGAGCGGTTATCTTTATACTGACACCGTGGAGCATGTGGCGACCCATGCCTGGGTGGAAGCCTGGGTGGACGGCAGCTGGCACAGTTTCGATATTACCAATAATACCCGCAGTACCCGTCAGCACCTGAAGCTGGCGGTCGGGGTGGATTATATGGATGCCTGCCCGGTAAGAGGCATGCGGCTGGGTGGCGGAAGTGAAGACATGTTGGCAGTGGCTGCGGTGCAACTGGTGAATTCGCAGCAGTAAATTTTAATCGGGCAAACTATGACTTACTGTGTGGCAATGCGTTTATCGTCAGGGATGATTTTCGTTTCTGACTCCCGTACCAATGCGGGAGTTGACCATATTTCGTCGTTTCGTAAGCTGCATGTTTTTCAGCAGGAAGATGAGAGGATGCTGGTGCTGCAAAGCGCGGGCAATCTGGCCACCACGCAAAGCGCCCTGAGCCTGCTGCGGCGGGGTTGTTCCGAGCCCGAAAAGCCCAACCTGATGAGCTGTACCAACATGTACGATGTGGCCCTGTTGGTGGGGGAGACGCTGCGTGAGGTGATTAAGCGCGACGGCGAAGAGTTTGGCGGCACGCTGATGCTGGGAGGCCAGATCAAAGGCGAGGAGCCACGGCTGTTCCAGATCTACCCGCAGGGTAATTTCATTGAGGCGAGCACCGACACGCCCTATTTCCAGATTGGTGAAAGCAAATACGGCAAGCCGATTATCGACCGGGTGCTGCGCTTTGACACGCCGCTGGATCAGGCGATGCAGTGCGCGCTGATTTCAATGGATTCGACTCTGGCGAGTAACATTTCGGTCGGGCTGCCGCTGGACGTGATGATGTACCACTCCGACAGCTTCAGCACGGCACAGCAGTACCATATCACCGAAAAGCATCCTTATTTTTCCCAAATCCGCCAGCTCTGGAGTTCGGGGCTGCTCAGCGTCTTTGCCCAACTGCCTCCTTTACAGCTCGACGAATAAATTCTTCCGGCCACCCAGGTTAAGGGCACTTTTCAGGGTGGTCCTGGCTTTCCGCCATGCGCAGCAGCATGCGGTGACCGATATCGTTATCCCAGTTAAAACTGTTTTGCAGCACCACGATAGCCGTCTGGTGCTTCAGATCCATCCCGATATAACTGGCGAATCCGCCGATAAAACCAGACTGATAAAGAATACTCTGGCCGTTGATATTGTTGCTGAGCCACGCCAGCGCGGAAGAGTCGTTTTGCGCTTCTTTAAAACGGATGGTGGTGGCATCTGCAAAGGCGCGATCCAGTGCAGCATCAACGCTGCCGTGCAGATGGGCATCCAGATAGGTCAGCAGATCGTCAGCGCTCGACCACAGCGAGGCCGCACCCACCATGTAGCCGGAGAAATGCCAGTCCGGCACCACTTCTCCGCGTTTCACAAACTTCGGCTGATCCCCCGCATGGCCTCTGGCCCGCCGCGCGTAACCCGGTAATTTTTCCGGCTGGTAGCCTGTGTGTACCATTCGCAGCGGCGCGAGGATTTGCTGGCTGGCAATAGTCTGTGGCGGCTGTCCACTGTGTTTTGTCACCACGTAATCCAGAATGGAATAGCCGAGGTTTGAATACACCACCGAGCGCCGGGATGGTCGCTCAAAATCCTGCAGATAACCGAGGAAATCACCGTCATCCAGGTCGTCATAAAACGGCTGACCGGTAAACAGGTAGTCAGTTAACTTGCGTAGCATATGCAGGGTGGTCATCTGGCGTGGCAGGCCAGAAGTATGGGTGGCGAGCTGCTGCAGGGTAATCTGGCTGGCATCCTCGCTCAGTGGCACCTGACTGCCGAGCAGGCTGCGCAGCGTGCTGTTCCAGCTCAGTTTGCCCTGATCCACCAGCAGTGCGGCACTCTCTGCGGTAAATCCTTTGGTCACCGAACCGACGGCAAACAGCGTGTCGCCGTTCACGGCAATGCGGCGGTTGTTATCAGTAAAACCATAGCTGAACACCTGCCGCTGGCGGTCGGGATGCAGAATCGCCACCACAATTCCCGGCGTGTGATGCTGCGCAATCAGTGGTTCGGCGAGGGCATCAATCTGCTGTTTCAGAGGGACGTGACAGGTCGCTTTCAGGCTGGCCTGAGGAGAGAGATCGATACTGTTGCTGGACAGTGAGGCACAGCCACTGAGCAGTAAGGAAAGCAGCACGGCAGTGGGAAACGTATTTTTATTACAGAGAGCCATACTGATAATTTCAACTGCCGCGTGGTATTTAGCATTAAAAGCAGAATATAAGCGGAGGCAAGCCACGAAGCAAGCATTTGCAGCTGAGGGAGTTCAATCTGTAGTGAATGCATTTGTGTTATCGATCCCATATTCATTAAAAATACCGAAAATCACTTATTCCCTTTTTATTTGTGAGGGTAAGTTAGTGGTGGATTAACAAAACGGAGTTTGTTTGTGACGTGGGAATACGTTCAATATAGCGGTGAAATGAAGCGAAATGGTGTCGATTTCGCCAATGGCTACAGCGGAAAACCTGAGGCGAGGAATGATGCATCTAAAAAAAATCTCTCAAACACAGGGCCGATACCAAGAAAATACTGGCGAATTGTCGGTTATAACAAACGATAAGGACCCTGGACTGTAATGTTGGCACCCATATCAGGAACAAACACTTTTGGTCGCAGCGCTTTTCTTATTCATGGCGATAATTCTCAAACAGTGGGCAGTAGTTAAGAAGGTTGCATCGTTATTAATGGGGCGCATTTAAAGAAGGCTATTGCTACATCCGGTGACACTATGCTGGTGGCCGGATGAAAATTATTATTCTGTTTCTTTTTTATGTTGTTTTTTTTGTGCTGTAGCAGCACAACAAACTTTATCGCGCAGTGACCATTGGTCAGACGTTAAAAAAGGTCGAATTAAAATTTTATCGTATCAACGCGGCTGGTCAGGAGGTTAACTATTTTAATACTCTGTTGGAGAACGTCAGGGAGGTTAATATTTTGCCAATAATTTTAGTTAAAAATGACCTGCCACTCCTCGCGTGGCAATACGGTGAAGCCGGTAATCATCAACGCTGAGAGCAGGGAGCTGTTGGCGGGATCGGCCACCGTTTTCCGCAGGCCGTTGCGCAGCGCTTCGACCGTTGTGGCTGGCGTCTGAGCAGACGTTATCAGCGGCAGGCCGGGAACGCTGGCGGTTTGGCCGATGATTTTCAGGCCTCTGAGCTCCTGAGGAAAATCCCGCAGCAGCAGCGCCCAGGAGATGCAGTCGATGGCGGCAATATCAGCTTCACCGCGTCGCAGCAGGGCCACAGAAGAGCGATGTCCGCCCGAGGCGACGGTGCGGGAGAAAAAGGCCGGACCACCGGTCATCTTCATTATGCTGTGGTAACCAGACTGGGAGTCGGAGCTGTTAAATGCCAGCACCTCCCCGCGAAACTGTTCCAGCACATCCTGACCATCCTCGCGCACCACCAGCCAGCTTCGGTAGTTGGCTTCTTCACATCCCGGGGCTGAAAAGAGAAAAGCGCCTACGACCTGAACATCCGGCAGCGTGGTCATCAGCGGAAAACCGCAGGTCTGGCTCAGCAGCAGATCGGTACGCTGCCAGTGCGGCAGCAGGTGAGCAGGCCAGCTCAGGGTGGCTGGCAGGGACGGAGAAGGGATCGCCGCTTTCAGCCGCTGCCAGAAAGCTTCCATCGTCTGCGGGCTGAAGGGGTACATCGGCAGTGATACTGTCATTATCGCTCCTGAACGGGTCGGCAAAAGGGTGAACATTGACCTCGACCGGCGTGAACAGGTGCGCTTTAAGCAGGGTGCCGTAACCGTCGACCACAAAGCCTTCGCTGCGCTGCTGATACTTCTCTCTGTCCGCCAGATACACTTCACGCAGGCCATACCAGGGCAAGCCTGGCAGGTCGTGATGTACCAGATGATAGTTCAGATTCATAAACAGCAGCCGCCAGAATGGCCCGGCCTCATTCAGCGCCGAGCGAGCTTCAGGATGCTCTTCCGCGCGATGCTCATAGAACGAGCGAATTTTGGTCAGGCTCAGGCCGGGATAACCTACCGCCAGCAAATACCACAGCGTTGAAATGCCATGCAGGTGTAGCCAGTAAAACACGCCTGCCAACAGCACCGCGTGGTTCAGCCACATCAGCTGTTCGCGCCGGTCGCTGTTGCGCATTTTGCTCAGTGCATCTTTTGCCGTTCCGATGATATCCAGCAACGGACCAAGCAGCACGCGACCCGCCAGCGTATTGCGCACAGCGGCTAGCAGCGGGAACAGGCGGGGATAGCGCTGCCATTGCGACGCGCTGTAATAGTAAGTCTCAGGATCGTAATCCGGCAGCGTCAGGTGTTCATTACGGTGATGCTGCAGGTGTGAATCCCGATACAGTCGATACGGATACCAAATCGCCAGCGGAAGCTGTCCCAGCAGCTGATTCACTCTGGCCCAGCGTGTGGGATGTCCGTGGATCAACTCATGCTGCAGCGACATATACCAGGCGGTCACCAGTACCATCAGCGGCGTGGCGCTGAGCGCCCCCAGCCACTGCCAGGCCGCGACCAGCCCAAACCAGCCACCATAAACGCATGCCATCACGCACCAGGTCGGCAATTCGCTGCGCCAGATCCAGTGTGATGACCGCAGCTTAATCGCCGCGCGCTGTTGTGCGTTCAGATAGTGGGCCATGAATAATCTCCCGGAAAAGGAGGGTTCAGTATGCATGTCGGCTGAAACGGGTGGAAATAGCGAAAACGTATGAGGTTATGCCTGGAATGCAACAGGGAATTAATGTGAGGGCGGTCAAAAATTCAACCTGCTGAATAACGATGAAAAACCGCTGATCACGGCAGGGCACCGCTCAGCCCGGCAAAATAACCGCTCAGCTATTTTTTCTCCTGCGGGGTTCTAAAGTTAGCCAACATAGAGACGGTCTGGTTCAGCCGCATACCTCTGCAAAACCGTGCTTTTAACGCTGACCAGACAGGGCTCGTCGTTTTGTCTCTTCTCTGACATCAGGCATTGCAAATTATGAACAATAAAAAACTGCTCCGGCATCTGCCCTGGGCGATCATCGGCATCCTTGGAGCCTTCTGTCTGGCCACTGTCGCCCTGCGCCGCGGGGAACACGTCAGCGCATTGTGGATCGTGGTGGCTTCTGTTTCTGTCTATCTGGTGGCCTACCGCTATTACAGCCTCTACATCGCGCAAAAAGTGATGAAGCTGGACCCCACGCGCGCCACGCCAGCCGTGATTAACAATGACGGGCTGAACTACGTCCCCACCAATAAATTTGTGCTGTTTGGTCACCATTTCGCGGCGATTGCCGGAGCGGGTCCGCTGGTGGGGCCGGTGCTGGCGGCGCAAATGGGTTACCTGCCTGGCGTGCTGTGGCTGCTGGCGGGGGTTGTACTGGCCGGGGCGGTGCAGGACTTTATGGTGTTGTTTATCTCTTCCCGCCGTAACGGTGCGTCGCTGGGCGAGATGGTAAAAGAAGAGATGGGGCCGGTGCCGGGAACGATTGCCCTGTTTGGCTGCTTCATCATTATGATTATTATCCTGGCCGTGCTTGCATTGATTGTGGTGAAAGCGCTGGCCGAAAGTCCCTGGGGCGTGTTTACCGTTTGTTCGACCGTGCCCATCGCGCTCTTTATGGGGGTGTATATGCGTTTCCTCCGGCCAGGGCGGGTCGGTGAAATCTCCGTTATCGGCATTTTGTTGCTGGTTGCTTCCATCTGGTTTGGCGGCGTGATTGCTCACGATCCTTACTGGGGCCCAGCTCTGACATTTAAAGACACCGCCATCACCTTTACGCTGATTGGTTATGCGTTTGTCTCGGCACTGCTGCCGGTCTGGCTGATTCTGGCACCGCGTGACTACCTGGCTACCTTCCTGAAAATCGGGGTGATTATCGGGCTTGCGCTGGGCATTATTATCCTCAACCCTGACCTGAAAATGCCCGCGCTGACCCAGTACATTGATGGCACCGGGCCATTGTGGAAGGGAGCGCTGTTCCCGTTCCTGTTTATCACTATTGCCTGTGGTGCGGTCTCTGGCTTCCATGCCCTGATCGCCTCCGGGACCACGCCAAAACTGCTGGCCTTTGAAACCGAAGCGCGGTTTATCGGTTATGGCGCGATGCTGATGGAATCTTTTGTGGCGGTGATGGCGCTGGTTGCGGCCTCAATTATTGAACCGGGTCTCTACTTTGCCATGAACACCCCGCCAGCCGGGTTGGGCATCACTATGCCTAACCTGCACGAACTGGGGGGAGCGAACGCACCGGCGATTATGGCGCAGCTGCATGAAGTTACGGCTCAGGCGGCGGCCACCGTCAGTTCATGGGGTTTTGTCATTTCTCCTGAGCAAATCCTGCAGACCGCCAAAGACATTGGTGAACCTTCAGTGATGAACCGTGCCGGCGGTGCGCCAACGCTGGCGGTGGGGATTGCGATGGTGTTCCACAAGATCGTACCGGTGGCGGATATGGGCTTCTGGTACCACTTTGGCATCCTGTTTGAAGCGCTGTTTATCCTGACCGCGCTGGATGCGGGCACCCGTTCCGGACGCTTTATGTTGCAGGATTTGCTGGGGAACTTTATCCCGTTCCTGAAGAAGACTGACTCGCTGGTGGCGGGGGTAATCGGTACCGCTGGCTGTGTGGGGCTATGGGGCTATCTGCTGTATCAGGGCGTGGTCGACCCGCTGGGTGGGGTGAAAAGCCTGTGGCCGCTGTTCGGGATTTCGAACCAGATGCTGGCGGCTGTAGCGCTGGTGCTGGTGACGGTGATCCTGATTAAAATGAAGCGTACCCGCTATATCTGGGTCACCGTGCTGCCAGCCAGCTGGCTGCTGATTTGCACCACCTGGGCGCTGGGCATGAAGCTGTTCAGCAGCAGGCCAGAGATGGAAGGTTTCTTCTACATGGCGCGGGAATACAAAGCCCGTGTCGCCGCCGGTGGCGCGGATTTGACCGTTCAGCAGGTAACGAACATGAATCATATCGTGATCAATAACTACACTAACGCAGGCCTGAGCATTCTCTTCCTCGTGGTGGTGTACAGTATCATTTTCTATGGTATTCGCGCCGCGATGAAGTCCGCCCGTTCCACTCAGCGAACGGACAAAGAGACGCCGTACGTTGCCATCCCGGAGGAGGGGGTGAACATCTCCTCCGGCCACTGATAATAATGCCAGCCTCACTTCGGTGGGGCTTTAACGTCAGGAACTTTTATGTTCGGAAATTTAGGCGAAGCCACCAAATATCTGGGCCAGGCGGCCAGAATGCTGATCGGCATTCCGGATTACGACACTTACGTTCAGCATATGCAGACCAACCATCCGGACCAGCCGGTAATGACTTACAACGAATTTTTCCGTGAACGTCAGCAGGCCCGATACGGCGGTGACGGCAAAGGCGGCATGCGCTGTTGCTGAAGTAATAGCTTAAAGGGAGGGGAGAACGTGGCTCAAATTGCAGTAACGGTATTAACCGGATTTTTAGGGGCAGGGAAAACCACGCTGTTGCGCCATATTCTTGATGAACAGCATGGCTACCAGATAGTGGTGATTGAGAATGAATTTGGCGAAGTCCCGCTGGACGATCAGCTGGTTGGCGATCGGGCGACGCAGCTCAGAACGCTGAGCAACGGCTGTATCTGCTGCACCCGCTCCGGTGAGCTGGAAGAGACGCTGCTGGATCTGCTCGACGAGCTGGATAAAGGTGAGGTCAGCTTTGATCGTCTGATCATTGAGTGCACCGGCATGGCCGATCCCGGGCCGGTAATCCAGGCATTTTTCACCCATGAAACGATCTGTCAACGCTACCTGCTGGACGGGGTCATTACCCTCGTTGATGCCGTGCATGCTCAGCAGCAGCTCGATAAATTCCCCATTGCCCAGTCACAGGTTGGCTATGCTGACCGTCTGCTACTGACCAAAACGGATGTTGCCCCGGACAGCTGTGAGCTGACAGGGCGGTTGCAGCGCATTAATGCTCGTGCGCCAGTTCATCCGGTGATTAACGGTGAGATCGACCCGGCACTGCTGTTCAACACCCGTGGGTTCATGCTGGAAGAAGAGGTGGTTTCGGGCAGTCGGAGTTTCCACTTCATCCTGCAGCAGCAAAACCAGATATCTTCAATTGTGGTGGAGTTTGATTATCCGCTGGTGCTGGGAGAAGTCTCTGACGTGATGGAGGGGCTGCTGCTGAGTTTTGCCGATAAGCTCCTGCGCTACAAAGGGATGTTATGGATCGCTGGCGAGCCTAAGCGCCTGTTATTTCAGGGCGTGCAGCGCCTTTACAGCGCCGACTGGGATCGCGAATGGCAGCCAGAAGAGACGCAAAAAAGCCAACTGGTGTTTATCGGTATCCAGCTTCCGGAAGCTGAAATCCGCCAGGCTTTTGCCGCGCTGCGACATGAATAACCGGTATGACAGCTTTTCTGTCTGGGGTGTTAAAGCCCCAGACTTTTTTTCAGCGGTTTAAGATAACGGCGGCTGACCGGTACGGTCAGGCCACTGCGTAACAGCAGCTCCGCCTGGCCGTTATCTTCCAGACGGATCTCCTGCAACTGCGCCATATTAACCAGATACTGGCGATGGCAGCGCAGCAGGGAGGTCCGGCTTTCCAGCGTGCGCAGCGTTAATTCCGTCAGCCCCTCTTTACCCTGATTATTGGTGACATAAATACCGCTCAGGCGACTGCTGACGAAAGCCACTTCCTCCATCTGTAACAGATAAATGCGACTGTGCCCGCTGCAGGGTATAAATTGCAGTGGCTGGCTTTCCTGCAATGCTGTCATGTTCTGGGGGATCTGTTGCTGGCGCAGGCGGGAGAGGGTTTTCGCCAGCCTTTCAGCGGTCAGTGGCTTCAGCAAATAGTCAAAAGCATGCTCTTCAAACGCCTGCACCGCGTACTCATCAAAAGCGGTCAGAAATACAATATAAGGGCGATGATCGTCATCCAGCATGCCCACCATCTCCAGCCCGTTGATGCGCGGCATCTGGATATCCACAAACAGGACGTCCGGCTCCAGACGGTGCACTGCACCAATGGCTTCCACAGCGTTGCCGCACTCGCCCACCACGGTAATATCGCTTTCAACCTGCAGCAGGATCCGCAGGTTTTCCCGCGCCAGCGGTTCGTCATCCACAATCAGTACTTTCAGCATGGCTCCTCCAGTGGCAGGCGCAGGCTGATACGGGTGAACCGATCCTCCTCACAGCGGATACTGATGCCGTAGCTGTCGCCAAACTGCGCCCGTAAACGTTTATCCACTAAACTCATCCCTAATCCGTTGCTGTCCGTTTGCGGCTGATACAGACCCGCATTATCTTCAATAGTCAGCACCAGATGACCCTCCTCCTGCCTTGCCTGAATGAAAATTTCACCTTTGCCGAGCAGCTGTGAAGTCCCGTGCTTGATTGCATTTTCAACCAGTGGCTGCAGGCTGAAGGCGGGAAGCCGGTGATGTGCCAGTCCGGGAGGGATCTGAAGCCGCACTGTCAGCTGTGTCTGAAAGCGCGCTTTTTCAATCTGCAAATAAGCATTCACATGCTCAATTTCATCGGCCAGCGTCACCACCTCCGACGGCCGCTTAAGGTTTTTACGGAAGAAGGTCGACAGATCCTGTACCAGCAGCCCGGCCTGCTGCTGGTCGCGGCGGATTACCGCCAGCAGCGTATTCAGCGCATTGAACAGGAAGTGAGGATTGACCTGAGCATGCAGTAGCTTGATCTCGGACTGAGTCAACAGCGCTTTTTGTCGCTCATATTTACCGGCCAGGATTTGGGCTGACAGCAGTTGGGCGATCCCTTCGCCCAGCGTGCGATTGATGGAGCTGAACAGGCGGTTTTTGGCTTCGTACAGTTTGATAGTGCCAATTACCCGCTGATTTTCACCGCGCAGCGGGATCACCAGCGTGGAACCCAGCTTGCAGCCCTGATGGATCGAACAGCTGTAAGGGACTTCGTTTCCATCAGCGTAAACCACCTCGCCGGTTTCAATCGCGCGAAGGGTATAGGCTGAAGAAATCAGTTTACCGGGCAGATGGTGGTCATCGCCGGTGCCGGTAAAGGCCAGTAATTTTTCCCGGTCGGTGATGGCAACGGCCCCGGTTTTCAGCTCGGAGTAGAGTACCTGTGCCACTTTCAGGCTGTTCTCTTCGTTAAACCCCTGTCGCAGGATCCCCTCAGTAGACGCAGCTACCTTCAGCGCGACCGCAGAAAAAGCCGAAGTGTACTTTTCAAACATCGCGCGCTTATCCAGCAGGATGCGCATAAACATAGCGGCACCCAGCGAATTGGTGACCATCATCGGCGCAGCGATGCTCTGAACCAGATGCAGGGCATCCTGAAAGGGGCGGGCGATCAACAAAATAATGGCCATTTGCACCAGTTCGGCCACAAAGGTGATAAAGCCTGCGGTCAAAGGGCGGAACACTTTATCGCTGCGCCCCATTCTGAACAGCAAGCTGTGCATCAGCCCTCCCAGCAGCCCTTCGGTAATAGTGGAGATCATGCAGCTGAGGGCCGTCATTCCGCCGAGAGAGTAGCGGTGCAATCCGCCCGTCAGTCCCACCAGCCCGCCGACTACCGGGCCGCCCAGCAGCCCACCGATAACGGCTCCGATGGCGCGAGTATTGGCGATGGAGTCCTCAATATGGAGACCGAAATAAGTCCCCATAATGCAAAAAAATGAGAAGGTGATATAGCAAAGCAGCTTATGCGGCAGGCGCACCGTCACCTGCATCAGTGGAATAAACAGGCGGGTTTTGCTCATCAGCCAGGCGATGACCAGAAACACGCACATCTGCTGTAACAGCAGCAAAATCAGATTCATTTCGTACATTGCCCGGATCTCGCTTGCCGAAAAGACGAAACATACGCTGAAATCGCCGCAAAAGGGGCCTGAGGCGGGATAAAAATACTGAATCGTGATCTGAGTCGTGAATGCCAATTCACTTCTGACACTATTGGGTGTTCTTTCTGATGCGCTCTACGCAAAAGAAAAATTAACCCCCCTTTTGGGGCTGCATTCCAGACTGGAAAATCCTCAATGCCTGTTACTTTGTGCCATGAACTCCGGTGCTGATAAGGCAACGGAAGGGGCTGAACGGGGCAGCAGTCAACGTTCGGATTAATGTGTTGATGAATGTCAACTGTTCGGGTAGTGTACACACATGGCAGGGAGCTGATGACTAAGCAACATACGGACAAGCAGATTCAGGTGGCCATTGAAGTTGCCATACAACATGGCTGGGTGCTGATCGATGCGGGGAGATCCGCGCATTGTTTCGCCAAACCTCGTTGTGGAATTGCCGGGCACCGGGAGCACATGATGAGCATCTGGTCGACGCCAGCGAATCCCGAAAATCATGCGAAACAGATCGTCAGAAAAGTCAGGCAGTGTTCGCCTTTCAGGCAGGAAGAAGGCTGACGGTTATTGCGGACAGGAGCTGTGTCGCTGTCTTTTGGTTTGAGCGAACAAACAAGAGAAGGAGATTCATATGGCGCTCTGGAATTTTACCCTGGTGCTGTCAGGTGTAACGTCGGAAACACAGGGACTGGAAGATTCACTGTTCAACGCAGGTTGTAATGATGCGTTGGTCTGTCTTTATGGCACCGCCGTTTATCTGGACTTCGACCGGGAAGCGGCCAGTCTGACTGACGCTGTTGCCAGCGCAATCCGCAACATTGAAGGTGCCGGGATCGGTGCCAGGGTAGAGTCAGTGGATTCTGTTCTGGTAGGGTTGAGCGATATTGCGGAACTGACGAAAATGTCCCGCCAGGCGATAGCCCTGTTAAAAGAAGGCACGCGCGGAAAAGGTGATTTTCCCAATCCAGTGCAGCGTATCAAAGGGCAATCACCGTTGTGGAGCTGGGCCGAAGTGGCGGAATGGCTGGTTAACAGTGGGCGGATGTCGGCGGATAATCCGCTGACACAAAATGCACGGGAGCTGGAGCAGTGGAACCTGGCCCTGCGCATTCGCGCTTCAAAAGCCGCTAACAAAGTGGAGGAAAGGGTTCAATTTCTGGCCTGCCCGGAGCAGGTTTTCTCCAGTGTCTGAAGTCTGCTCTGCCTTAATCGGGCACCGGATGTTGAGGCATCGGTGCCCGATTAAGCTGTCATATTCGCTTTAACAATCTTCATTCCGTAACGTGTTTGCCATGAAATCTTCATTCAGGCTCTTTACTGTCGCGATAAAACACCCGGAGAGAAGCCTGTGTTTACTATTGAAACAGTTTTAGACGACCTCTGCCCGCAACGACACACGCCTTCCTGGCAAAAATCCATTCTGAGAGTTCTGCTCCGCGAAAAAGAGTTCCAGCAATTTAACCAGCGTCACCGACACCTGAAAGGGCTGGATATGGTGGAGCAGGTGCTGGAATATCTCGATATTCGCTGCGAGCTGAGCGAACGTGACCTGGAACAGATCCCCAGTCAGGGGCCTGTGGTGATCGTAGCAAACCATCCTCTCGGCACGCTGGACGGTCTGGCGCTGTTGCATGCGGTTTCACAGGTGCGTCGCGACGTAAAAATTATCACCAATCGCCTGCTGAATTGTCTGGAGTCTCTCTCCAGCCTGATGGTTCCCGTCGATAATATGGGTAACCGTACCAATCGCCGGCAGCTGGCGGCGATGCAGGAACAGCTGGAAAATCAGGGCGTACTGATCTTCTTCCCGGCGGGTGAAGTTTCCCGTTTTGGCAGCAAAGGCGTGAAGGACGGCAAGTGGAGTCATGGTTTTGTCCGCCTTGCTGCCCGCTGCCGTGCTCCGGTTGTGCCGATCCACGTCGGTGGCAGCAACAGCGCGCTGTTTTATCTGACCTCCTTCGTTTACCGGCCGCTGTCGATGCTGTTGCTGGTGCGCGAAATGTTCAAAAATCGCGGTGCGCGATTGAAACTAAAAATAGGCGCACGCATTCCTTACTCCAGCTGGCACGATGGCCATACTCCGGCCAAAGAGCTTGCCGCACGCTTTCGCCGTCATCTCTATCGCATGGCGCAGGGCAAATCAGCATTGTTTCAGACCGAACCCGCTATTGCCCGGGCGGAAGATCGTGCGGTACTGAAAAAAGCACTGGCTGGTTGTGAGGTGCTGGGACAGACCGCTGATGGTAAAATAATCTACCTCTGGCGTCGCAATGGTGAAGACTATGCGCCGATCCTGCGCGAATTGGGGCGCCTGCGTGAAATTGCCTTCCGCGCCGTGGGTGAGGGCAGCGGCAGACGTCGCGATCTGGATGATTACGATGACGACTATTATCACCTGATCCTTTGGGATGAAGAGGCGCTGGATATCGTCGGCGCTTATCGTTTCCTGCCCACCGCCGAACAGCTGGAGAAGAAAGGTCTGGACGGCATCTACAGCCACAGCCTGTTCCACTACGACCACCAGATGTACCCGGTGCTGGAGCAGGGTATCGAACTGGGGCGCAGCTTTATCCAGCCGGCATATTGGGGTAAACGCGGCCTGGATTATCTCTGGCTGGGCATCGGTGCTTATCTGGCGAAGTATCCACAATACCGCTACCTGTTTGGTCCGGTTTCAATCTCCGGTGGCCTGCCGCTGGCGGCCCGCGACCTGCTGGTGGCCTTCTATCGACTCTATTTCTCTCCGGCCCTGCCTCTGGCCACTTCCAGACGACCTTATCCGGCTTCATTGCCTGATGTACTGGCTCAGTTTTCCGGTGATGATTATCAGGAAGATCTGCGACGACTGAAGCGAATGCTTAACAATCTCGGTACCGGCATTCCCCCTCTTTACAAGCAGTATTCAGAACTGTGCGAACCCGGTGGCGTGCAATTTATCGACTTCGGCAGCGATCCCGATTTCAACAACTGCATCGACGGGTTAGTGGTGGTCGATCTGCTGCAACTTAAGGCCAGTCGTTTTGAGCGTTATATCGCCGTTCACCAGACTCCATTAGTGCCAGAAGACTCAGTATTGCCAGCGGAATCGCAATTTTAAAATTCTAATTTATTGTTTAAAAACATATTTATCGGACTATTACTCTCAGGCTAATATTTTCTCAGGGTGATTAATTGATCGATCACCGATCCGGGGACAGACTTCATCTCAGAACATAACGCTATCTCATGATAGGTTTACAGGAGGTGAAAATGTTGCCTGGACAACAAACGTCCGCCCGCGTCTGGGACACTCGCAGGAGTGAAAAAAGGCGCCGCATTGATGCTCTCGGCATTAATGGGAAAGTGCTGCCAACCGACGATCTGGTTGGCATGCTGGAGAAGCTGATTGCTCCTGGCGATCGGGTGGTGATGGAAGGGAACAACCAGAAGCAGGCCGATTTTCTTTCGCGCTCGCTGGCGGAAGTTAATCCGGAAATCGTTCACGATTTGCATATGATCATGCCCAGCGTCGGGCGCAGCGAACACCTGGATATTTTTGAAAAGGGTATCGCCCGCAAGCTGGACTTCTCCTTCTCCGGGCCGCAGAGCCTGCGCATCTCTCAGCTGCTTGAGGATGGCCGGTTAGAAATCGGCGCGATCCATACTTACATCGAACTCTACTCCCGTCTGTATGTTGACCTGGCGCCGAACGTGGCACTGATTGCCGGTTTCAAAGCTGACCACAAGGGCAATCTCTACACCGGTGCCAGTACCGAAGACACCCCGGCGCTGGTCGAGGCCGCCTCATTCCATGACGGTATCGTCATTGCTCAGGTCAATGAACTGGTTGATGACGAAAACGATCTGCCGCGCGTCGATATTCCCGGTTCGTGGATTGATTTCGTGGTGGTGGCCGATAAACCGTTCTTTATCGAACCGCTGTTTACCCGCGATCCCCGCCTGATCAAACAGGAACATATCCTGATGGCGATGCTGGCAATCAAAGGGATTTACGCCGAACACCAGGTCCAGTCGCTGAATCACGGTATCGGCTTCAACACTGCCGCCATTGAGCTGCTGCTGCCAACCTACGGCGAACAGCTGGGCCTGAAAGGCAAAATCTGTAAACACTGGACCCTTAACCCGCACCCAACCCTGATCCCCGCCATTGAAAGCGGCTGGGTGGAAAGCGTGCACTGCTTCGGCGGTGAGCTGGGCATGGAAAACTATGTTGCTGCCCGTCCGGACGTGTTCTTCACCGGTGCCGACGGCTCAATGCGTTCCAACCGCGCCTTCTGTCAGATGGCCGGGCAGTATGCGGTGGATATGTTTATCGGTTCCACCCTGCAGGTCGATGGCTTGGCGAACTCCTCCACCGTAACCCGTGGCCGTCTTTCCGGCTTCGGCGGCGCGCCAAATATGGGACACGATCCGCACGGTCGTCGTCATGCCACCCCGGCGTGGCTGGCAATGATCAACGAGCCGGATCCACTGGCACGTGGCCGCAAGCTGGTGGTGCAGATGGTGGAGACCTTCCAGGGCGGCGCGAAACCAACCTTCGTCGAAAACCTTGAAGCCGTGGACGTGGCGAAAGCCTCAGGCATGCCTCTTGCCCCGGTCATGATTTACGGCGATGACGTGACCCACGTGCTGACCGAAGAGGGCATTGCCTATCTCTACCGCGCTAAAACGCTGGAAGAGCGCCGGGCGATGGTGGCGGCAGTCGCCGGGATCACCGATATCGGACTGGGCGTGGATGCGAAGCGCGTGGCTGAACTGCGCCGTGAGGGCAAAGTGGCCTTCCCGGAAGATCTGGGTATCCGTCGCACCGAAGCCAACCGCTCCCTGCTGGCAGCGGGCAGCGTGGCTGATCTGGTTGAATGGTCAGGCGGCCTGTACAACCCACCGGCTAAATTCCGGAGCTGGTAATGACCAGACAACCGCAACTCTCACTGAGCAGCATTGAACTCAGGGCACATAAGCTGGCAGATCTTGCCACGCGCTGTCTGATCGATGAGGCGCGGCTCAGCCCGAAACCGGGTCTGGTGGATGCCAGGGGAAGCGGGGCGCATCAGGATTTGACGCTGGCGCTGATGGAACGGTCGGCTCGCAGCCTGACTCCCACTTTTCACGCACTGGCGCTGAACAGCTGGAATCGCCCGGCCGACGTGGCTCTTCGCCAGCAGGTTGGGCGACTGGGGCGGGAAGGCGAGCAGCAGATGATGCAGGCAACGGGTGGGGTGAATACCCATCGCGGGGCTATCTGGGCAATGGGGTTGCTGGTCAGCGCCAGTGCCATGCTGGCCGGTGAAGGCGATGCTCAGCAGGTTGCGCAGACCGCAGCCCGGCTGGCAAACCTGCCGGACGATGCCGCGCCTAAATCATTCAGTAAAGGCCTGCGGGCCACGCAGCGTTACCGGGTTCCCGGCGCACGCGAAGAGGCGCAGCAGGGATTTCCGCACATCATTCAACTGGCACTCCCGCAACTGTGCCGCAGCCGGGAAGCCGGGGCGGGCGATACGGAAGCTCAGTTGGATGCGCTGATGGCAATCATGACTTCGCTGAGCGATACCTGCGTGCTGTCCCGCGCCGGGCTTGAAGGGCTGACTGTCATGCAAAACGGTGCCCGGACCGTGCTGGCTGGCGGCGGTGTACAGCATGCGGAAGGTCGCCAGGTACTGGCTACGCTGGATGCCCGCATGCTCTCGCTGAATGCCTCTCCCGGTGGCGCTGCCGATCTGCTGGCCGCCACGCTGTTTTTAGACCGCTCAAGTCGTCTCACATTTTAAGAGGACGTTATGGAACAGATTACTTTTTCCCTTCCGGCCACGCGCCAGCTCAGCGGTAAAGCGCTGGCGGGCGTAGTCGGCTCAGGTGATATGGAGGTGCTGTTTGTGGCCGGTTCCGGCCAGCAACTGACCGTGAATCTCACTACTTCAGTGGATAACAGCAACAAACGCTGGCAGGCCCTGTTTGATCGCCTGAGCGCCTTCTCCGGCCTGCCTGCGGGTCAGATGACCATCCACGATTTTGGCGCGACGCCTGGCGTGGCGCGTATCCGCATTGAGCAGGTATTTGAGGAGGCTGACAATGCGTAACGACAGCAGTTTTATCGAGTTGAAAGCCCGTGAGCGCGCTCATCTGCTGCTGGATGAGGGCAGCTACCGTGAACTGCTCGATCCCTTCGAAGGCATCATGTCGCCGTGGCTGGGTGCGCAGGGCATTGTGCCGCAGTCCGATGACGGTATGGTCGTCGCCAAAGGCACCATCAATGGCCAGCCCGCAGTGGTGGTAGCGATTGAAGGCTCGTTCCAGGGCGGCAGTATGGGCGAAGTATCCGGCGCGAAAATGGCGGCGGCGCTGGAACTGGCGTCAGAAGATAACCGCAACGGCATTCCGACTCAGGCTGTTCTTTGCCTGGAGACCGGCGGCGTGCGTCTGCAGGAAGCTAACCTCGGCCTGGCAGCGATTGCCGATATTCATGCGGCGATTGTCGACCTGCGTCGTTATACGCCTGTGATCGGCATTATCGCCGGTACCGTCGGTTGCTTCGGTGGCATGTCGATTGCGGCTGCGCTGTGCAGCTATCTGATCGTCACCCGTGAAGCGCGTCTGGGCCTCAATGGCCCCCAGGTTATCGAGCAGGAAGCGGGCATTGAAGAGTATGACTCCCGCGACCGGCCATTTATCTGGAGCATGACCGGTGGCGAAACCCGTTATCGCAGCGGGCTGGTGGATGCGCTGGTGCCGGACGGTGTCAAAGCGGTGAAACAGGCGATGAATGACGCGATCGCCAAAGGCGTACCTGAAGCGCATCGTTCCGACCGGTACGACTATTTCCTGCCGCGCCTGAGCCAGTTCAACACTGAAAAACAGGCTGATGCGCAGCAAATCTCACAGATTTATCCGGAGGATCGCTCATGAGCCAGAGCATCAGTCGCGGTGAGCAATGGCTGAGCCTGCTTACCAATAACGCCAGCCGTTTGCCGGGCCTGTGCCCTTCGGTGCAGGTCGCGGATGCGGAACTGGGTGGTGAAAGCGCGCGGTTTATCGCCGTGGTGCCGGATGCCCACAACCATTACCCTCGCGCGGCAAAAGGGGAAGTGGGCCTGCTGGAGGGCTGGACGCTGGCGAAAGTGGTGAATGAAACCATCGCTGAAGACGCCGGTAAAAGTCAAAAGCGGGCGATCGTGGCGGTTATCGATGTGCCGAGCCAGGCCTACGGTCGCCGGGAAGAAGCCTTTGGCATTCATCAGGCGCTGGCCGGTGCGGCAGGGGCTTATGCCAATGCCCGCCTGGCCGGTCATCCGGTGATCGGGTTGATCGTCGGTAAAGCGATGTCCGGAGCGTTTCTGGCCCATGGCTATCAGGCGAACCGGCTGATCGCCTTTAACGACAAAGGCGTAATGATCCACGCGATGGGTAAAGAGGCTGCGGCCCGTATCACCCTGCGCAGCGTTGAGTCGCTGGAACAGCTGGCAAAAACCATTCCGCCTATGGCTTACGACATTGATAACTACCGTTCGCTGGGCCTGCTGGAAGATCTGCTGAATATCGCCGATCCCGATGCGCCATCGGCAGAAGACCTGTCCACCGTGCAGCAGACGCTGGTGAAAGCCGTCAGCACTGCCCGCCGCGATCCATCCCTGAAAAATCGTCTGCAGGGGGAGAACAGAAAAAGCTCTGCACTGGTTCGCGAGAAAATGCGCGCAGCCTGGTAATACCGTTCCGATAAAAAAAAGACAGACCTGCAGGCGACTGATTGAGCACGCTTCGGCGTGCTCTTCAACACCAGCCTCAATAACAATATAACCATCGCGCCTGTGCTAATTGTCCTTTAACTTTTACAGGTGGTATTTATGACTTACGTGATAGTTCATGCTCTTGCCCCGATTTTCGTGATTATGCTGCTCGGTTTCTACGCCGGGAAAGCGAAAATGGTAGATAACCAAAACGTCTCTTTGCTGAATATTTTTGTGATGGATTTTGCTTTACCGGCGGCGCTGTTTTCCGCCACCGTCCAGACGCCATGGGTCGGTATTGTTGAACAGACGCCGCTGATCCTGGTACTGGTGCTGTCAATGTGGATTGCCTATGCGGGCATTTACTTTATCTGTACCAAAGTCTTCAAAAAGTCCCCGCAGGATGCGGCAGTGCTGACTCTTACCGTGTCGTTGCCTAACTATGCGGCGCTGGGACTGCCGATCCTGGGCAGCGTGCTGGGAGAAGGACCGGGGACTTCGCTCTCCGTTGCGGTATCGATTGCCTGTGGCTCGGTGTTAATGACGCCATTCTGTCTGCTGATCCTGGAGCGTGAGAAAGCGCGTGCTGCGGGTGGCGAACAGAAATCCAGCGTGGCGATGTTGCCGGTGCTGATGTGGCGCTCGGTGACGAAACCTATCGTCTGGGGTCCATTGCTTGGCGTGGTATTGTCGGCTCTGGGTATCCATATGCCTGAGATGCTGCTGTCGACCATCAAACCGCTGGGTCTGGCGGCGACCGCGGCTGCCCTGTTCCTGACCGGATTGATCCTGTCTGCCCGCCAGCTGAAAATTAACAGCGCGGTAATCGTTGCCAGTATCACCAAGCTGCTGATCCAGCCGTTTATCGCCTGGGGTATCGTGCTGGCTCTGGGGCTGCATGGTTCTCTGGCCATCACTTCTATCCTGATGATTGCGCTGGCCGCTGGTTTCTTTGGCGTGGTGTTTGGTAACCGTTTTGGTGTCCAGTCGCCGGATGCCGAAGCGACCTTACTGATCACTTCCGTTCTGAGTATCATTACCCTGCCGCTCTTCATTTCATTAACTTCAGGGATGTAACATGCAACAGGCTTTCCGCGCACACGATTTGTTATGGCTGACCTCCGCCGACCGCCTGCAGGGCGATCTGCCGGAGTGGGTGGCCAGCCAGTGGCGATCGGCTTATCCGCTGGTGGTCCGGCGTGACAGTGATGCCGGAGGCCGTATTCCTGTTGGTGTGCGTGGGCTGCGACGCGACCAGCGTGCGGCGGCGTGGGTGGATGCTTCCGCTGTGCGCTGCCACACGGCCCCGGAGGAGTTGAGCCGCAATGAAGTTTTACTGCGCTCGCCTTTCGTTTCACTGCCGCCGGTGCAGTCAGCGATTCAGCTGGCAGCGCACTCCTGGCCCTGGCAGTGGGGTATCACTGGCAGCGTCGGCTATGCGCTGGCGACTGAAGTGCCGGTGATGCATGCCGACAGCGATCTGGATCTGCTGATCCGTTGTGACAGGCCAGTTTCCGGGGGCGATCTGGAGCGCTGGCAGCAGCTTAGCCAGCGCCTGTTGTGCCGGGTGGATACGCAGGTGGAGACGCCACAGGGCGCATTTGCGCTGGCGGAATGGCTGCGGGACGGGCGGGTCATGCTAAAAACCAACCACGGGCCTTGTCTGACGTCCACGCCCTGGGAGGAACCCGCATGAAAATTTTACTGACTTTTCCCGGTCAGGGGCCGCAGCGGCCAGGTATGCTGCAGGATTTACCTGACGGGGAAGCTATTCTGCGCGAAGCCAGCGAAGTGCTGGGAGAAGCCGCCGACCGGCTGGATACGCCTGACGCATTGCGCCATACGCGGGCAGTGCAGCTTTGTCTGCTGATTGCCGGGGTGGCACATGCCCGCGCATTGCAGGCGCAGGGGCTGGAACCGGATATGACCAGCGGCCTGTCGATTGGCGCTTATCCGGCGGCAGTGGTGGCCGGAGCGCTGGACTTTGATGATGCGATGCGGCTGGTGGCTCTACGCGGTGAGCTGATGGAGCAGGCTTATCCGCAGGGCTACGGCCTCACCGCGATTATCGGCCTGTCGCTGAACCAGCTGGAGCCGCTGCTGGGCAATGACAGCTGGATAGCCAACATCAACGCCGAGCGGCAGCTGGTGATTGCGGGCAGTGAGGCGGCGATGAAAGACGTGGCGGATAAAGCGCTGGAAGCAGGGGCGCAAAAGGCTCACCGGCTGGCGGTCAGCGTGCCTTCGCATTGTGAGCTGCTGGCGGAACCGGCGGCAAAACTGGCCGAAGCCTTTAAAGGCGTGACGCTTAAGCGCCCGCGCTGTGCCTGGCTGAGTGGCAGCAGCGGCCGGGTGCTGTGGCAGCCGGAGCAGATAGCTGATGACCTGGCTTATAACATGTCGCGCACCGTGCGCTGGCACGAGGCGATGGTGGCAGCCAACGAGCGGGAAGTGCGACTGGCGATAGAGATGCCGCCCGGATCGGTGCTGACGGGTCTGACCCGCCAGGCTTTCACCGCCGGAGAAGTGCTGTCACTGGAACAGGATGGCAGCCAGCTGGCCCTGACGCTGGCTAGCCGTCTGCGGAGTCAGCGCTGAGCCGCTGGCGGCTGTACATCCTGCCCTCTGCCACCAGCGCCAGCAGGTTGGGATCGTGCTCGCGGTTGCGCTCAAAAACAATCGCCAGCGCCTGCCGCATCTGGTACTGCGGCGCCAGCTTAAGCAGCTGAACAGCATTCTCGTAAACGCTTTTCATCCTGCCCGGGATCAGCGTCAGCCCGACGCCCGCCTGCACCAGGCTGAGCAGCGAGAAAATATCGTTTACCTGCATCTCAATATCTGGCTCAAATCCGGCGATGTTAAAGGCCTCTTTGAACCCCTGGTAGGTGGCAAAACCCTCAGCCAGTGAGACAAACTTATGCTGACGGAAGTCGCGCAGATCGGCCAGCGCCTGCATATCAAGCTCATAAGAGGCCGGAGCAGCCAGGAAAATATCATCTTCAAACAGGGGCAACACTTCATAGCGGTTCGGATCGATCTCCCCCTCACTCACCGAAATCAGGATCGCATCCAGAAATCCCTCATCCAGCTTAGCCAGCAGCGTCTGGTTGGAGCCCATTGTCAGCTCAAGTTCCAGATCCGGACGGCGTAGCTTCATGCCCATAATCAGCTGCGGGACGGTGCGCAGCGTCAGTGAGTAGAGTGTTCCCAGCCGGATGCGTCCCTGGCCGATCCCCGCCGTTTTCCTTGTTTCTTCAATCCCACGGGACATCACGTCCATCGCTTCCTGACTATATTCGCACAGGGTATGCGCGGCAGGCAGCGGTACCAGATTTCTTCCCTGATGGATAAACAGCGGGCAGCGGACATTTTCCTCAAGTGTGTGCAGTGCGCGGTGAACGCTGACGGTGCTGATCCCCATCGCTTCGGCAGTGCGGGCAATATTACCCCGCTGCATAAAAGCCATAAAAATGTGCAGTTTGCGGAAAGTTATGTCCAAATCGAACTTCATCAGTCTGACCTGTATAGAGGCTGGCGAAAAAGGAATTTTACCTGCTTCTGCGATGCCGGGTTAAGGGATTAAGGCTCAAAGGCAGCAGAAGGGGCTGAGCTGTAAGCATATATGTTATTCGTTCAGGCCCGGTTAATAAAAGAATTTGATGGCGAAGCGGCTGGAGTGAAGTTTGCTTCTGCAAAACAGGCTGGATGCAGCTTGTCCATACGCTTTTTAGGGGGAAGAGTGCAGTTTTTTATAAACATTTCTGAAGTAATGATGAAAGTTATTGATGGTTTTCTTTTTACATTTCAGCTTTATCCCAGTGCGTGACGAGAGTGATGAACTTTTATTGTGTAGTTATTCTTATTTGTCACCGCTGATTACTGTGGTGGTTTTATCTGATAACCCTACACAAGGAAGCTCAAAATGAATCCAATAACTCGCCGCAGTTTTATGGCGTTTGCTGCCGGTGGAACGGTAGCACTGGCTGCTGGCAAGGTTCACGCACATGACCAGACGGTAGTGGCTCAGCCCTGGACGGGCAAAATGGGCGGCAGCGATCCGGGGCCGAACGATCCGCTGCGGCAGGGCGAAAACCCGGACATCGTCAACCCTCCTTCCACTGACAGCGGCACCCTGCCAAATATGCGTTTCTCCTACAGTGATTCCCACGTCCGTAAAGGCTCTGGTGGCTGGACGAGGCAGATTACCGAACGTGAGCTGGGCGTGTCGAAAAGCATTGCTGGCGTGAATATGCGTCTGAACACTGGCGGCATTCGTGAGTTGCACTGGCATAAAGAGGGCGAGTGGGCTTACATGCTTTACGGTAAGGCGCGTATTACCGCGCTGGACGTGGACGGAAACTGGTTTGTTGATGATGTGGGCGTGGGCGATCTGTGGTACTTCCCGTCGGGTGTGCCGCACTCCATTCAGGGATTGGGGCCGGACGGCTGCGAGTTCCTGCTGGCCTTTGACAGCGGCGGTTTTGATGAGGACAGCACCTTCCTGCTGAGCGACTGGTTTAAGCATGTGCCACCTGACGTGCTGGCGAAAAACTTCGGCGTGCCAGCAGAGACTTTCAGCAAGCTGCCATCCCCGGCCGACGAATATATTTTTGCCGCCAATGCCCCTGGCGCCCTGAGTGACGATGCGATAGCAGGCGCTACACGTTCCTCCATGGCGTTCAGCCACCGGATGATGGCGCAAAAGCCGATTACCCTGAAAGGCGGCACGGTGCGCATTACCGATTCATCAACCTTCAAAGTGTCGAAAACCATCGCCGCCGCGCTGGTGGAGTTGCAGCCTGGCGCGATGCGTGAACTGCACTGGCATCCCAACACCGACGAGTGGCAATACTATCTTGAAGGCGAAGGCCGGATGGGGGTGTTTGCCTCTTCCGGACAGGCAAGGACATTTGATTTCCGCGCCGGGGATGTCGGCTACGTACCGTTTGCGATGGGGCATTATGTGGAAAACACCGGTAATAAGCCGCTGCGCTTTCTCGAACTGTTCAAAAGCAGTTATTACGCCGATATCTCCCTCAACCAGTGGCTGGCCTCCACGCCGCCGGAGTTGGTGCGACAGCACCTGCATCTCGACGATACCTTTATGAATGCGCTGGATAAGACTAAAAAGCCGATCGTGGGATAAGTTATTCGTTGCTGATAGTTTGATATTTTCAGAAGGAGAGAGTCTGATATCTCCTTCTGTTTTTCATTTCATGTTTTATGGGCATTTTAGCTGTTAGCTTGAGCTGAACCGCGCCACGCGCGCACGGCAGTTAGTGGCTGCTTTTTATCTCGCCTTGTGAGGTACAGGAAATGGCGGCGCACGTTTCGGCAGTGTTGAACAGAAGCAGCGAAATTAAGTTCTGACGCTATTTGGTAACAAAGTTTGCATTGTCTTATTTCTGTCATTCTTGTCTTCCAGCATGACTGCAGTTACTTAACCCCCTCAGTTTTATAAGGAACGGCAATGCGCACTCGTTACACTCTGCTGGCCGCCGCGCTGCTGGTCAGCCAGCTGGCCCAGGCAAAAACGGCCACTGTCTCACTGGATCAAATCCGCGCTATCGTGAATACAACCACGCCGGCCAGCGATAACGCAGAGTTTGTGGCGTTTGATGCCGCGATCCAGCAGTCCCTGATCAACGCCCTGAAAGGGGATGCCAGCACGCTGACGCGCGACCAGATTGAAGAGACCAAACAGAGCAAAACGCTGGCCGATAAAAAGTGGCTGAAAGAGAGCAACTATGATTTCGGTAAAAAAGAGAACCAGCAGGCGGGTATCAAACTGCTTAATTCTTTCCCGACATTGCCAAAAACGACTCTCGCCGCCAGCCTGAAAACGGTAGAAGACGTAAACCTGAACGCCACTCAGGGCCAGCGTACGCAGGCGCTGATCGATGCTGAAGGGCAGAATCATCTGTTCTTCCTCGCCGATGCGCTGGGGCCAAAACTGGGCCAGGCATTCCTGAATGCCTACAACAAAGGTGAAATCGGCAAAGCCGCTGCGCTGATCAAAGCCAGCGAAGTGAGCACAAGCGTGGCGAAGAAAGAGTTCAACAACCCGCGCCCGTTCCTGATCCCTGGCAACACCATCCACTTTGTGCCGGACACGGCGGTGGTTAAAGATAACGTTCCTTATAAAGCGACTGAAGGCCCTTACCCGAGCGGCCACACCAATACCGCTTATACCGATGCCCTGCTGCTGGGTGAGATGCTGCCAGAGCGCTTTGTGCCGCTGGTCGATCGCGCTGCCCGCTACGGCTACTCGCGTATGGTGCTGGGCGTGCACTACCCGATTGACCTGATGGGATCGCGAATGGTGGCGCAGCGTAACGTTGCCCATTACCTGAACGATCCTGCTTACCGCAAGCTGTTCGTCGAGGCCCGTCAGCAGCTGCGCGACGCGCTGGAAAAAGAGTGTGGTTCTTCCCTGCAAGCTTGTGCTAAACCGCAGGGCGCAGCCGATCCGTACACGGCTCCGCAGATGAAGACCTTCTACCACTACACCATGAGCTACAACCTGCCGCAGGAAAAAGTGAAGCAGGTTCCGGTAGTGGTGCCGGAAGGCGCGGAAGTGCTGCTGAAAAGCGTATTGCCACATCTGAGTGATGCGCAGCGTCGTCACCTGATGATATCGACCGCGCTGGCGGGTGGTTACCCGCTCTCTGGCATCACACCTGAGCAGAATTTCTGGCAGCGGCTGGATCTTTCTGCTGCGGCCAGCGCCGGTCATCACGGTAGCTAAAGGTCTATTTGCCTTTTGCTGCAGGCAGCGACAAAGTTCAACGCTCGGGTGGTAGCTAAGGCCCTGTCTTTGCCTTTTGTTTCAGGCAACGACTAACCCCAAAGCTCGATAGCACAGGGTGGGAATAAAGCGTCTCGTGTCACGGATGGCACGAGTCCGGCTGCCACGGAGGGCGCTTTTGGTGTCTTTACGGGCTACCTGCGCCAGCACTTTGTTATCGCCAGCACGCTGTTAAAACTTCCCCACGCCAGAACTTTATTATGATGGCATTCCCGGATACACCCCCGGCCCAATCGGCAACCCAAGTGCATACCACGCCAGCAGCAGCAGGATCCACACGCTGAAGAACACCAGCGGATAGGGGATAATCAGCACGTAGTAAGTGCCGAGCTGCGCATCTTTACGGTAACGCTGCAGAAAGCCGAGGAACAGCGGCAGAAAGGGCGACATCGGCGCAAGCGGCAGCACCGCAGAGTCGGCAATACGGAAAATCATCTGGGCGAACGCCGGATGGAAGCCGAGCAGCATAAACATCGGCACAAAAATTGGTGCCAGAATCGACCAGATCGCTGAACCGCTGGCAATAAACATGCAGAGAAACGCTGACAGGAACATCAGGCCGATAAACGCCGGAGCACCAGTCATCCCGGCCGTTTCAAGGATGTCAGTCAGGCCCACCGCCATAAACTTCCCCATATTGCTCCAGTTGAAAAACGCCACGAACTGCGAGAGCGGAAACACCATCACAATAAACCCGGCCATGCTTTTCATCGGCTCAATCAGCTGCTGTGGAATGTCGTCCGGCCGCCGGATCTGCTTCGTCGCCACACCATAGGTGATCGCCACCACAAAGAAGAACAGAATAATCAGCGGCACGATCCCCTGGATAAACGGCGAAGGGATAATCGAACCGGTATGCGGCTGACGCAGCGGCGCACCTTCCGGTACCACCAGCAGCGCCACCAGATCAATAAAAATCAGCCCGGCCACGCCGCTCAGCCGTAGCCCGCGGTTCTGCACCGGCGTCAGCTTCACCAGGGTTTCATTGCTTTTGTGGCCCTGCCAGGCAGGCAGACGCGGTTCGACAAACTTATCGGTCAACAAACCACCTGCCACGGTCAGTACAATCACCGAGCTGGCCATAAAGAACCAGTTGTCGACCACGCTGACGTGCACCGTCTCGCTGACCGCTTTGGCCGCTTCGGTACTTATACCGGAAAGCAGCACATCGGTAGTCACGATCAGCAGGTTAGCGGTGAAGCCGGAGGCCACGCCCGCGATGGCGGCCAGCAGCCCGGCCACCGGATGGCGGCCAACGGCAATAAACATCAGCGCACCCAGCGGCGGCATCACTACCAGTGCGGCATCGGATGATATATGGCTGAAGAAGGCAATAAACAGCACCATATAGCTGGCGTAACGGGCACTGACGAACGAGGCCATTTTGTGCATCAGCGCCTGCAGCAGGCCGACTTTTTCCGCCAGCCCGGCACCAATCATCAACGCCAGGATCGAACCCAGCGGCGCAAAGCTGCTGAAATTCTTGATGATATTGGGCAGGATCCACTGCAGCCCGGCGACGCTGAGCAGATTTTTGACGTGAATAATCTCGCCATTCGCCGGGTTTTTTACCGGGACGTTTAACCACGACAGAACAGCCGTGGCGACCATCAACACCACGATCAGATAGACAAACAGCAAAAAAGGATTCGGCACTTTATTGCCGATCCGCTCGATCCAGCTAAAAATCTTTCCGGGACTCTTCCCTGCGGTTGCATCACTCATGTTTTACCCTCTGGTCGTCGTTGTGTTTGCTTTGTTTATAATTTTCGGGCTGGGATCTGGCCCAGCCTCGGGTGTTACGGGGGTCATTCAGGCCAGCGGTGACGGCTTCACGCCTGCTGGGATCGGACAGGTATACGGTTGTTGCTCGCGTGCCAGACGAAACTCTTTGCGAGCAGCCTGCATCAGGCTGGCATCTGTCAGCAGGGCCAGCGCGGTGGCTGCTAAGGTTTTCCCTGCAAGACACATGCCTTTATGGGCGATGCCGGTACGGCCCTGCGCCACCAGTTGCCAGGTATGCAGTGGCGTTCCCAGCGCGAAGCAGGGAGTAAAGCACTGCGCGGTCGGTGCCACCCAACTGACATCACCGACATCGGTTGAGCCGTACATCACTTCGTCCACTTCGGCACAGGGCGCGACCTCATCCATCAGCACTTTGTCACCCAGTGCCGCCACCCACTCCTTCCCGGCCCGGCCGCCGGTGCGGGCAATGTTCAGCTTAGCGTTGCGCAGGTCATCCTGGCTCAGCGTCTGGCGGATCTCACGGGCAAACTGCTGTTCGCTGGCACTGTATTCCGGCACGCCGTAGTGCTTAAGATAGCCATACATCACCTTTTCCAGCGCGCGATTCGGCACGTAATTGGAGCAGGCTTTATCAAAACGGACGGTCATGCTGGTATCCGTCATCAGCGCGGCTCCTCTGGCGATATTGATCACCCGCTGATAAATATCCTGGGCCTGATCCAGTTCCGGCGCGCGGATCAGATAGAGTACTTCCGCATCGGCCTGCACCACATTGGGGGAACTGCCGCCGGTATTTGTCACTGCATAATGCAGCCGGGCTTCCTGAACGATGTGCTCACGCAGGAAGTTCGCGCCGGTGTTCATCAGCGTTACCGCGTCCAGCGCGCTGCGGCCCAGGTGCGGAGAATTGGCGGCATGAGCGGCCACGCCTTTAAAGTGGAAGGCTGCCTGGATATTCGCCAGCGTGCTGGTATTGAACATGCCGCTGAAAGATTCCGGGTGCCAGGTGAGTGCGGCGTCGACATCGTCAAACAGGCCCTCACGCACCATAAAGGTTTTGCCGGATCCACCTTCTTCCCCGGGACAGCCATAAAAACGCACCGTGCCGGGCAAGCCCTGCTGCTGGAGCCAGGCTTTGACGGCAAAGGCTCCCGCCAGCGCGGCGGTCCCCAGCAGATTGTGACCGCAGCCGTGGCCGTTGCCGTTCTCCACCAGCGGCTCCGGCGTGGCACAGGCGGCTTTCTGGCTCAGGCCCGCCAGCGCATCATATTCTCCCAGCAGGGCGATCACCGGCTGACCGCTGCCAAAGCTGGCGATAAAGGCGGTATCGATATTGCCGACCCCACGCTGCACGCTGAATCCTTCGGTTTCCAGCGCGTCTGCCAGCAGCCCGGCGGAAAAGGTTTCGGTGAAGCGGGTTTCCGGGTGGTCCCAGATCGCATCACTCAATGCGGTGAAGCGGGACTGATGCTCGTCGATGTAATGAGCGACAAAGGTGCTGAAATCACTGGTCATTATTCCCCCCTGAAGGTCTGAATATTGAAGGCCAGCGCGGCGAGGGTTTTCACCGCCACGGCCATCACCTGCTCGTTGAAGTCGAATTTCTCGTTGTGGTGTCCGGCGCTCAGCTCGGTGCCGAAAATGATGTAGGAGGCCTGGCCGCCCAGCTCTTTCACCCGCTCCATCATGTAGGTGGCGTCTTCGGAACCGGCCGCCTGGCCTTTGGTGTCCACCAGCGAGGTCAGTTCGGGGATCTGGCTGGCCTGCTGGCGGATATAGTCGACCCAGGGCTGAGTTGGCTTGCTGCTGCGCGCCGCGCCCATCAGCTTCACTTTATGCTGCACGCCGTACATCGCGGCCGCTCCGGCCAGCACCTGCAGCGCCTGGTGATAAAGAAAGTCATTGATTTCGTTGGTCGCGCCACGGGTTTCCACCTTCATCATTGCGCGGTCAGCCACCACGTTACGCCCGGTTCCTCCCTGCAGTACGCCAACGTTAATGCGTGAACTGCCCGCGCTGTGCTGCGGCAGGGTATGCAGCGCCAGCGTTGCCTGAGCGGCGGCCAGCAGGGCATTTTTACCCTCTTCCGGTCGTGCTCCGGCATGGGAAGCCACGCCACGGAAGGTCACATCCAGCTTGGTGGTGGCGAGGAAGCTGTCGCTGCCGCACACCAGTTCACCAGCCGGTACGCCGGTGCCGATATGGATTGCGGTGAAGAAATCCACATCGTCCAGCACGCCCGCCGCCACTATCGATTTCGCGCCACGGGTCCCTTCTTCCGCAGGCTGGAAAATCAGTTTGATGGTGCCGCACAGGCGGGATGCAAACTGCTTCAACACCTGCGCCAGACCGATTCCGATACTGGTATGGCCGTCGTGACCGCAGGCGTGCATCATCCCTTCATTGCAGGAGGCAAAGCCTTCAGCGTACGGCCGGTGCTCTGGTGCCAGCAGTTCCACCACGTCCAGCGCATCCATATCCACGCGAAAGCCCATCACTGGTCCCGGGCGTCCTGTTTCCAGCGTGGCGACAATGCCGCAAAAACCGCCGGAGAAATGTGGCAGCCACTGCGGCAGCGCGCCCTGCTCAATGGCCCGTTGCTCCTGCTGTGCCAGCACTTCAGCAGAGGGCAGCCCCATCCGCGCTTCGTCTGCAATCACCTCTTTGCCCAGCTGCAACGAATAGCCCAGCCGGTGCAGCTCCTCGGCCACCAGCGTGGCAGTGCGGAATTCCAGCCAGCCAGATTCGGCAAACTTATGCAGGTCGCGTCGCCAGGTTTGCAGGTGGGGTGAAATCTCTTTCACATAATCAGCAACAGCTTGATCCATTCTCTCTTCCTCGCATATGTACGGCTAAAAATTGGGTGTTTTTTCGACTGTACACACTGGTGCCAGGGGGCAGAAGATGACAATATCTTTACATTGATAGATAACAGTTATCACAGCATCCGGAGATGTATGCCTGCCGCCATCAAGCTTCATCAGCTCAGAGCTTTTGTGGATACTGCCCGTCAGGGAAGCATCCGCGCAGCCAGCCGCGCCTCTGGTTTGTCGCAGCCTGCGCTGACAAAATCGATTCAGGAACTGGAGGAAGTGCTTGGTGTACGGCTATTTGTGCGCCGTCGGCAGGGGATTGAGCTGACGGAAATGGGCGACACTTTCTTTCAGCGTGCCAGTCTGATCCTGGAGGAATTGCGGGTGGCCCAGGAGGATATTCAGCAGCGTTTAGGGCACGGTGGCGGGTCGGTGAACATCGGTGTTGGCGGCAGTATCGCCCGTACGGTGATGCCACAGGTGATAACTCAGTTTCATCGCCAGTTTCCCAATGTGAAGGTGCGGATTGTGGAAGGGCAACTGGTGTCGATGATCCCGGAACTGCGTCAGGGCGAGCTGGATTTCACCATCAACACCTATTATCAGAGCCATCTGGATAACGAGCTGAGCTATGAAAAGCTGATGGAACGCGAATATCGCGTGGTGGTGCGCAAGGGGCATCCAATGGAGCACGCCACTTCGCTGGCGGAGCTGTTGCACTGCGACTGGACCATGCCAACGCCCAAAGGCAGCTACTATCGCCTGCTGCACGAGCTGTTCACCGACATGGGCATGGCTCCGGCCATCAGCGTCACCTGCGAAACGTTTATGGCCTGCACCAGTCTGGTGGCGAAGAGCGATTTTATCAGCATCCTGTCGCTGGATGTGATTTCCGATCCCATTCTTGGCAATAAGCTGATGCCTTTGAACATTAAAGAAAAAATGCCGAAGGCCACTTTCTATCTGATTCAGCGCAAGGACACCACGCTTACGCCAATGGGGGCACACCTTGCGAGGCTGTTTCGTATGCACTGCCGCGGCGTTAAATTTCCGCTCAGTGAAGGAAACTTGCGCGTTACTGGGGATTAAAAAACCGTACTTTAGCTGCTAAAGTGAAAACACCTTTGGGAATTTTAAGGGCCATTTTATGCCACAAACAGTGCGGTTAATTGCCACTGAACAGCTGGAGCGGAACTTATGAGCATGGACTATGTTTCACTGGCGCGTTATCAGCCGCGCTTTCAGTCGGGCGTGGTGGCGTTAATTCTGCCGATCCAGAACGCAGAATTTGGCATCGCAATCAGCGCGGAGCAGCAACCGGATCTCAGCGATATCGGAAACTTTTACCAGTCCGGCAGCGGCGATTTCTGGCTGGCGCTGAATGGTGATCGGGTGGTGGGTTGTATCGGCCTGAAGGATATCGGTAACCGGCAGGCAGCACTGCGTAAAATGTTTGTGGCCGAAGAGTGGCGGGGCAGGGATAAAGGCGTGGCTAATGCCCTGCTGAACACGCTGCTGGGCCATGCCTCTCAGCAGAAACTCAGCGATATTTTTCTGGGGACCACCAGTAAATTTCTGGCGGCGCATCGCTTTTATGAGAAAAATGGTTTTCAGGAAGTGCAACCGGACACATTGCCTGAGGCATTCCCGTTGATGAAGGTCGATAGCAAGTTTTACCGGCTCTCCCTGCCAGTCTGATCTTCAGGCCGCTGATTGCTGCGGCCTGACTTCTCCCTCGCGTTTGCATTCCCTCTCTTTCTGCATCTTTATTTCCCCCGGGCTTTAAAAGGCGATTTAAGCCAAATACCAGTCGATTCGTTATACAAAAAAAGCATAAAGAGCATTTTTGAAAATAGCTCTATTTTTCAATTTGTTGAATCGATTCTACAAAGTGTAAAGTGCTGTAAATCTACCATACCAGAAACATAAGTTAACATTTTTAACTTACGTGTCACTTCTCCATAAAATCGTTAACGGTTATTTTATCAACGCCCTTTTAGTTAGCAATGAAACAATTACTAAAGTAACTATTGTGTCGGGATCTTCTCCCGGTACGCTTGCACTGGAAATGTCGTCATGGAAAAAAAAACCGATCAGCAGGTGCCTTCGCGAAGGCGTTTCCTGCAGAAAACCCTGTCGCTGATCCCTCTCGCAGCAGCCGGAGGCAGCACCGTTGTCGCGCTCTCAGCGCCAGCCGCTGAGCCGCAGTCTGAGGGCGTCTCTGCCCATTATGTTCCCACCTATTTCAACAATGATGAATGGCGCTTTATTCTGGCCGCCTGCGATCGACTTATTCCCACTGACAGCAACGGCCCCGGTGCTGTGAGCGAGGGCGTACCGGTCTATATCGACAAACAGATGGAGCTGCCTTATGGCTATGGCCATCTGTGGTATATGCACCCGCCATTTGCCAGTGCCATCCCGGAACTGGGTTACCAGTCCAGCCTTGTCCCGCGCGAAACCTATCGTCAAGGGATCAAAGCTATTAATCAGCACTGCCAGCAGCAGTTTCAGAAGGTGTTTGCCGACCTGAGCGCTGACCAGCAGGAAACCGTGCTGCATGAACTGGATGGCGGCAAGCTCACCTTTGCTAACGTGCCTGGCAAACTGTTCTTCGAACAGCTGCTGGAAAACACCAAAGAGGGCTACCTTGCCGATCCGATGCACGGCGGTAATCAGACGCTGGCCTCCTGGAAAATGATTGGCTTCCCTGGCGCACGCGCCGACTTCCAGGATCAAATGGACCATCCTAACCAGCCTTATCCGCTGGGACCGGTGAGTATTTCAGGCAAACGGAGCGTTTAATCATGGCAGTAATTAAAAAAGATCCCGTGGATATGGTGATCGTTGGCTTCGGCTGGACCGGATCGTTGATGGCGATGGAGTTGGTGAACAGTGGGCTGAATATTCTGGCGCTTGAACGTGGCGAACAACGTGATACCTACCCGGATTTCGCCTACCCGCGTGTCATTGATGAACTGACTTATGGTATCCGCCTGAAACTTTTTCAGAATGCGGCCAGAGAAACTGTCACGATACGGCATAAAACCGCCGATACGGCGTTACCTTACCGCCGTTTTGGATCCTTCTTACCAGGCAATGGCGTTGGCGGTGCGGGCGTGCACTGGAACGGTATGTTGTGGCGTCCTTTAGAGTCTGACCTCAAAATGCGCAGTACGGTGACGGAACGCTACGGCGCTTCTTTCATCCCGGCGGATATGACCATTCAGGACTATCCGTTTACCTACGCCGAGATGGAACCGTTCTTCGATAAGTTCGAGAAGATCTGCGGTGCTTCCGGCAACGCTGGCAATATCAATGGTGAAAAACAGGCAGGGGGCAATCCTTTTGAAGCTCCCCGCAAAAATGGTTATCCGACCAAAGCGCTGAAGCGCCAGTATGGCGGCGAGTTGTTCGTTCAGGCCTCGGAGAAGCTGGGTTATCACCCGTTTCCCACGCCTTCCGCTATTTGTACTGAATCCTGGACCAATCCTTACGGCGTGGAGCTGGGTGTTTGTAACTATTGTGGTTTCTGCGAGCGATTCGGTTGTTTTAACTACTCGAAAGCTTCTCCTCAGAGCGCGGTTTTACCGGCGCTGTATCAGCATAAAAATTTTGAGTTACGCACGCAGGCGCAGGTGATCCGCGTCAACACCGATTCCACTGGCACTAAAGCAACCGGCGTGACCTATATTGATGCGCAGGGACAGGAGGTTGAACAGCCCGCTTCTATCGTAGTGTTGAGCACTTTCCAGATGAATAACGTCCGTCTGTTGCTGCTGTCGAAAATCGGCAAGCCCTACGATCCGGTGACCGGGGAAGGTGTGGTCGGGAAAAACTACGCCTATCAGATGACCGGTGGAATCTCGCTATTTTACAACAAAGACAAGATCTTCAACCCGTTTGCCGCCACCGGGACGACGTCGATGTTTATCGATAACTTCAATGGGGATAATTTCGACCACAGCGGCCTGGGCTTCATTGGCGGAGGTACCATTTCCGCCGCCACTACCGGGGGGCGCCCGATCCAGCAGATGAGCTTGCCGAAGGAGGCACCTCACTGGGGATCAGGTTGGAAGCAAGCGATCAAGGACCACTATCTGCACACCATGAACGTGGGTTCCGCCGGATCGGTCATGTCTTATAAACAATGTTATCTCGATCTGGATCCGACCTATCGCGATGTTCACGGACAGCCACTATTGCGTATGACCTTTGACTGGCAGCCGAACGAGCTGAAGATGACCAACTTTATCAAAGGCAAGGCGGAAGAGATCGTCAAAATAATGAATCCAGACCATTATCAGGTCGGATTTAAAGGAATGGATGCCCACTACGATGTTCGTCCTTACCAGTCCACTCACACCACTGGCGGCGCGATCATGGGAGACAATCCGAAGAACAGCGTGGTCAACAAGTATCTGCAAAGCTGGGATGTATCCAACGTCTTTGTATTGGGAGCATGCTGCTTTCCGCAGAACCTTGCCTATAACCCGACCGGAATCGTGGGGGCGACGGCGCTGTTTGCGGCCAACGCCATTCGTACACAGTATCTGGCCAACCCCGGACCTCTGGTTCAGGCCTGACAAGGAAGACAAATCATGATCAAGCATTCTGGATGGTTAGCTTCTTTGCTGTTGGCCAGTCTGGCTCCGGCTGTGGAGATTGCGGCGGCGGCCCCGGCTGCAGACACTCCGATTAGCCGGGGGCATTATCTGGCTCAGGCCGGAGACTGCGCGGCATGTCATACTACCTCCGGCGGAGCCGACTTCGCTGGCGGGCTGAAAATGTCCACTCCGATGGGCGCCATTTATTCCACCAATATCACCCCCGATAAGCAAACCGGCATTGGTGATTACACCTATGATGACTTTGCCAA
Source organism: Erwinia sp. 009765445 (assembly GCF_058137865.1). Taxonomy (NCBI): domain Bacteria; kingdom Pseudomonadati; phylum Pseudomonadota; class Gammaproteobacteria; order Enterobacterales; family Erwiniaceae; genus Erwinia; species Erwinia sp. 009765445. The sequence goes on along the minus strand of NZ_JBYUWC010000007.1, from coordinate 74,867 downwards.
AGCGGTGCGTGGCGGCGTGGCGAAAGATGGTCACCGATTGTATCCCGCGATGCCTTACACCTCATTTGCCAAAGTGAATGATGAGGATATGCATGCGCTGTATGACTACTTTATGAAGGAAGTGCCTGCGGTTAATCAACCCGACCGCGACAGTGATATTCCGTGGCCGCTGAATATGCGCTGGCCGCTGATGGTGTGGGACTGGGCGTTTCATGATGATAAGCCTTTCCAGCCGGACAGCAGCCAGAGCGCGGAGTGGAATCGGGGTGCGTATCTGGTTCAGGGGCTGGAGCACTGCGGCACCTGTCATACGCCACGCGGGATCGGCTATCAGGAAAAAGCGCTGGATCAGAAAGACGCCGCTTACCTTACCGGCGGCACGCTGGAAGGCTGGCATGCACCGGATCTGACCGGTAATCAGAAGGAAGGGATTGGCAACTGGTCGCAGCAGGATGTGGTCAGCTTCCTGAAAACGGGCTGGACCGCCAACACCGCAGCATTTGGTTCGATGACGGATGTGATAGAGCACAGTACCCAGCATCTCAGCGAGCAGGATCTGAACGCGATGGCGATATACCTGAAAAGCCTGAAGCCATCCGATCCACAGGCTCAGGCCCCAAAAGCCGATGAGGCGACCAAAGTTGCGCTGGTGAAAGGGGATATGAGCAAGCCGGGTGCGCAGGTGTATATGGATAACTGTGCCGCCTGTCACCGTACGGATGGGAAAGGCTACAGCCACACCTTCCCGGCGCTGGCGCATAACCCGGTACTGCTGAGTGAGGATCCCTCTTCGCTGATCAGTATTGTGCTGCGGGGTGGGAAAGCGGCGGTAACGCATCAGGCCGTCACCGGCCTGGCCATGCCGGACTTTGGCTGGCGTCTGGATGACCAGCAGGTGGCGGATCTGTCAACCTTCGTTCGCAGCAGCTGGGGTAACAACGCGCCAGCGGTTACTGCAGATCAGGTGAAGAAGCTGCGCTCAACGGTCTCGACCGTTGAGCGCAAGGATCCGGACAAGCAGGATAAACCGCAGGAACACTAAAGAAGTGAAAGCCTCTTTGTGGTAATTGTGTGGATGTCGATACCATAAAGAGCATCTTTATCATAATGTTATAATAAGAAAAAGGAGGCGAAAGCCTCCTTTTTTAATGCTGACCGGTTTGTCAGACTACGACTTCATTCACCGCACTGAGCACCGTCAATAAGCCAGCGTGCCGGTTTCTTAAGCCTGTGGATCGCTGCTGGTACTCATCTTCATCAGATCTTTATCCACGAAGAACAGCGCTTCGCCGCTGTTACCCACCAGAGCCAGTTTATCCAGTACTGATTTGAACAGCTTCTCTTCTTCGTGCTGCTCAGCCACATACCACTGCAGGAAATTAAAGGTGGAGTAGTCCTGCGTGGTCATTGCTGCGTGCACCAGTTCGTTAATTTTGACGGTGATCAGCTGCTCGTGCTGGTAAGCCTGCTCCAGCACTTCGTTAAGCGAGTTAAAGGTCACTGGCGGAGCGGCGATGGTGCCCAGAACCGGCATGGCTCCGGTGTCGCTCAGGTAGTTAAACAGGCGCTGCATGTGCTGCATCTCTTCTACAGAGTGCTCACGCAGGAACGCGGCTGCGCCTTCAAAACCTTTATCGGCACACCAGGCGCTCATCTGTAAATAGAGATTGGCGGAGAAGAATTCAAGATTTAACTGGTCGTTCAGCTTTGCGGTCATATCGGTGGTCAGCATAGCAGCTCCATAATTAAGCAGGTAATTATAAAAAATAGTTGTACGTATTATGCACGGCTGTTGCAAAAATAAAAACCGTTTACCTGTTTTTTTATGCAGAATTTGTTGAACTTAACGTTATGAAAGATAAGTGATAATTATTATCGTCGTAATCTGAATTATTCCATTTTTTAAATGGTTTTGATAACCATTCTTATTATTAAGTGGGGAGAATAAATGATAAAAAAATAAATAAATTCAGATGGAGACGATATTTTTCCTCCCCCAAAAGGGAGAGGAACAGGTTTATTCCACCATCAGGCGATCGAGAATGGCCTGAGCCGTTTTCACATCTGTGACCAGTGAATTGATCATCCCCGAGCGAACAGCACCAATAATCCCGGCGGCTTTCTCTGGGGTGGCGGCAACGCCAATGGTCAGCGGCGTGTTGCGCAGCTGGGCAGGAGAGGCGGCAATCATTCCTTCCTCGCCTTCCCAGTGCAGGATCTCGCCCTCTTCCGTCACATAGTGGCGCAGCACATCCCCTGCGGCATGGCTCAGCGCCTGCTCATCCGCGGTTGCGGTAGTGGTTTCCGCCGGAGCCGGAGTGTGCGTCAGCCCGACGCCAACAATCGCCACGTCGAGATTATCCCACAGTGAAATAATTTGCTGCACGCCCGGATCGCACAGGAACGCATCGCGCAGCATCGGCGAGGAAATGTATGGAGCATGCAGGAAATGCGGCGTCCCGCCCATCAGCTCTGCAGCCTGGCGTACAAACTCGTTGATCTGGAAATGCGCAGCCGCCTGCTGCATTCCGCCGTTCAGCGCCACAGTCAGCACGCCAGGCAAGCGCGGCAGGCCAGTCAGGGTCACTTCGCGCACGGCACGTCCCCAGCCTATCCCCACCACTGAACCGGCAGTCAGCCCCGACTGCTGCAGCAATCCGGCCAGCGGCGTGGCCAGCGATCCCAGCACGTTGGTCGGCGGCGGCTCGACAACCGCGGCGTTTTTCAGCCCCAGGCGCTGGATAAGATCGGCGGTGATCTCTTCCGGAGAAGTGAGTTCGACCACCTCAATGCGCACGATCCCCGCCTGCCGGGCCTTATTCAGCAGACGCGAGATTGTGGCGGTGGACACCCCCAACTTTTTGGCAATGTCGACCTGCGCCATATCTGACTGATAGTGCAGCTTTGCCACCATATGCATCATCGCCCGCGTGGTAGCGGCGTCTTGTAAAAGAGGCTCTTTCAGCTTGAAATTCCTTTCTGCAATGTATTACACTCAGTTCATCGATTGGGGAATTATTGCGCAACAACCGTTAAATTGCAATGCGTAAACCCGGCAAAAACCCTGACAGGACGCCATGTTGACGGCCTTGTTGGCACCGCCGGGGAGACGGAACGGCAGCAAGAGAAAAGAGGCAGTAACCGTGTTTTAAAACCTGAAAACAGAACCTGGGAGAAACAAATGTCACATATGTCCACTTCAGAACTGCGTGGTTATCAGCAAATTTGCGGCAGCAATGGCGCGATGTTAGTTATCGCCTGCGACCAGCGTGGCGCGATGCGCAGCTTACTCACTTCCGACACTGAGCAGCAGAAAGCGATTTCTGAAAAGCAACTGGGCCGCATCAAGGCGGATATCACGCAATATCTTGCAAGCCAGGCTTCCTGCGTGCTGGTCGATCCGGTTTGTGCCGTGCCTGACCTGGTGGACGACGGCGTCATCGCCCGCGATACCGCGCTGTTGATCGGACTGGATGCCTCTGGCTGGGACACCACTCCGGAGGGGTATCGCAACTCGCGCCTGGTGGAGGGCATTAATGCCCGCCGCGTCAGAGAACTGGGTGGCAATGGCGGCAAAATCATGGTCTATCTGCGTGCCGACCGTCCGGATGCTAACGAACATAATCTGGCTATTCTCCGCCACTGTGTGGAAGACTTTGCCCGCGAAGACCTGCTGCTGGTGGTGGAGTTCCTGACCTATCCCCTGGAAGGGGAAAGCGATGCCGACTATAAAAGTAAAGTTCCTTCCCTGATTTTCGAAGGCACCAAACTGTCGCTGGAATGCGGTGCGAAAGTGCTGAAAATTCCTTATCCGGGATCGGCAAAAGACTGTGCTGCCATTACCGAACTGGCTGGCGAGGTGCCGTGGGCCGTGCTGTCAGCGGGTGTTGACCACTCCACTTTCCTCGGACAGGTCGCCGATGCAATGAGCAACGGGGCTTCCGGAGTCATTGCCGGCAGGGCATTATGGAAAGACTGCATTTCGCTGGATCGTAACGTGACGCGGGAAAAACTGGAAACCTTAGCTGTGCCAAGGTTGAGAGAGATTCAGGCGGTAATCGGAAAGTATTTCTCTTCATCGGAACAACAATCAGCAACCCGCGAGGAGCAGGTGAATGTCTGAAGGGCAACTGGCAAGCCAGAGCAACGCCTTGCGTAATGGCAAGCGCGTGGTGATGGTGAATGGCATCCCCGCCTCGGGTAAAAGCAGCATAGCCAGAGAGCTGGCAACAGCGACCGGCTGGCCCATCCTGTCTGTTGACGGGATCAAGGAGCCTTTTATGCGCCAGCTTGAGAATGTGGATCGCGCGCTGAACCGTCGTCTCGGCATCGCCAGCTATCAGGCCATCTGGTCTGTGATTGCCAACGCCCCACAGGGTTGTACCTTTATTGTTGATGCCTGGTTTGGCTTCCAGCCAAAAGAGAACCTGGTCAGTTTTCTGCATGAAGCGCAGGTGACTGCGGTGGCGGAGATCTGGTGCCAGCTACCAGGTGAACTGGCCGCTCAGCGGTATGAGTCGCGACTGGCAAATCGCTTGACTGGTCATCCGGGTGCGGAATATATCCCGGAACTGATTGCACTGGCAGAACGTGCTGAGCCGATGCGACTGGGGCCTGTTTATATTGCCGATCAGACCAAAACAGCGGAACCCAATAATTTACTGAACTGGACCCGAGAGGTGTTATCAACAATTAATTATAAATAATCAGTTTCTCACTGAAATAGTGAGTAAGAAATATCCTAAATGAATTTATTTATTAATATTATCCGTTCTGGTTTTGTTTTATAACCAGCGAGATACTATGTTTATAGTAAATTAATTACCCTTTCGATATCGAAAATATTTTATTTAATTTTCAAATGGGTAAGTAGATCACGTTTTTATTGATGTCCGGTAAGTATATTAAATAAACGCCTGATTTTAATATAAGGATGACTATGCTGACTGACTGGATTAATGAAACTAATCTAAATATGCGAACACATGTCGAAGACTGGCAGCAGGCCGTGTCGCTGGCGCTCCAACCGATGGTTGAGGCCGGTGACGTAGAGCCACGCTACCTGCAAGCGATTTATGATATGCATCGGGAAATAGGTCCTTATTATGTTTTAGGCGAGGGCATTGCGATGCCTCATGCCAGACCAGAGGAAGGCGTAATTAAGACAGCACTGTCTCTCCTGATTATTTCAGAAGGGGTAAGTTTTAATAGTCCTGACAATGATCCGGTTTATGTTGTGTTCGCTCTGGCCGCCGTTGACAGTCACTCTCATATTGAAATGATTGCCAGTCTCTCACAGCTTTTTTGTGAAGAAGAAACGGTTGGGAAATTAAAAAATGCCCGAACTAAGCAGGACGTATTGGCTATTCTTGGCCAGTTCTGAATGTGAGCCATCATGAAAAGAATCGCTATTATTGCCAGCGGCGGAGATGCCGCAGGGATTAATTCGGCCATTTTACCGCTTATCCTGCAGGATAATTATGCAGTAGTGGCATTTCATGGAGGTTATGACGGCATTGTGCAGCAGGACGCTTTTACCCTGATGCCGGAGCAGGTGAGGGAGGCCGTTGCCAGCAACCGCAATTTGTTGCGCAGCGCGCGCAGTCAGCTGCCCTGGCACGCCGAAGGTCGGCGGCTAATTCGTCAGCGGCTGAAGAGTCTGGCGATTGATGTGCTGGTGGTCTTTGGCGGTGGCGGCTCGCTGCAGGCGGCAAATCTTCTGAATGAAGAGGGCCAGCCAACGCTGTTGTTACCGATGACGATTGACAACGACATTAGTTACACGGATTACACGCTGGGTTTTGGCAGCGCGGTGGCCGTGGTCACGCAGGCGCTGGATCAGCTGCACGGCACGGCTCATAACATGCCGGGACGCATTTATATGCTGGAAGCGTTTGGTGCGGAAAGCGGGCATGTCGCGCTCAGTGGAGCACTGGCAGGTGCGGCACACGCGGTGATCCTGCCGGAGCATCCGGTTGACTGGCTGTGGTTGCTCACCAGGCTGAAGGGATGCATGGCCGGGCCTTATGGCTACGGAATTGTGGTCTGCGCGGAAGGCAGCGCAGCCAGCAAGGCGGTAGTGGGGAGTCAGGGAGGATCTCTGGCATTGGGTCAACAGATTGCTGCCGCGCTGGATGCGCCGGTGCGGCATACGCTGCCGGGTTACTGTCAGCGTGCAGCGATCCCGGTGGTGGAAGATCGGCTGGCCGCCGTGGCATTAGGTCACTCTGTGCTGCAGGCGGTGCGGGAGGGAAACACAGGAGTCGCGATCGGGATGGCGAGGGGCAGAGCGCTGAGCGTGCCGCTGCGGGAGATCGCAAAAGAGAAACGGCAATTAGATCCGCATTTAGTGGTAGCGGCAAGAAACCTACAGATGATCAACTAAGGAATACCTGATGAAAAAGTTATCTATTCTTGCAGTTTGCGGGGCCGGGCTGGGCAGCAGCTTCGCCTGTGAAATGAGCATTGAAGCCGCCCTGAAAGACCTGGGTGTCGATGCGGATTTATCCCACTGTGATATCTCCAGCGCGACGTCCTCCCGGGCCGATATTATCATGACCGGTGAAAACTTCCGCTCGCAGTTCCAGCACTACACCATTAATTCGACCATTATTTATCTCAAACGGCTGGTCGATAAAAATGAAATTAAAACCAAGCTGGAACCGATCCTAAAAGAAAAAGGCTATCTGAATTAATTTTTTTATTAATTTATCCGTTTACTGTGAAAGAAAACAGGGGACTCTCTATGTCTTTCCTTACCTTTATTGTACACGACGTACTCGGGCAGGCATCAATACTGATCTCATTGATTGCGATGATTGGCCTGATTTCATTGAAGAAAAGTCCCGGTCAGGTGATCTCCGGTACGCTGAAAACGCTGCTGGGCTTTTTAGTGTTACTGGCCGGTGCCAACATTATTGTGGCGACCTTAACCTTCCTGGGAGAAATATTCCAGAAAGGTTTCAATATGCGCGGTGTGGTAACGGATGTAGGATCTATCGCCGGGATAGCGCAGCAAACGTTGGGGCGTGAGACGGCGTTAATTATGGTTATTGCCTTTATTGTCAATATTGCCATCGCCCGTTTCACCCGCTTCAAATATATTTTCCTGACCGGGCAGGCCTCGTTGTGGATGGCAACCGTCTGTTCGGTGATCGGCTATATGGGCGGCTTACGCGGCGTCGAGCTGATCGTGCTGGGCGGGGTTATTGCCGGTCTGATGGCGGTCTTTATGCCTGCGCTGGCACAGCCAATCGTGCGTAAAATTACCGGTGGCGATGATATCGCGCTTGGGCATTTCTGTACCGTTGGCTACATCGTGCAGGCTGGCGTGGCGAAGGTAACCGGGGATGCCAGCAAAAGTACCGAGGATCTGGAGCTGCCGCAGGCGCTCTCTTTCCTGCAGGATACTTACCTGTCGATGATGGTGGTGATGATCCCGATCTATCTGATCCCGGCCATTGCGGCGGGTCCGGAAGTGGTGGCGGCTTCCTCTAACGGCGTAAACTATCTGGTTTACTCCTTCCTGCAGGCCATTCAGTTTGTGGTCGGTGTCTATGTCCTGCTGTCCGGTGTTCGTCTGCTGCTGGCCGAAATCGTTCCGGCGTTCCGGGGTATCGCGCTGCGCATCGTGCCTAATGCCGTTCCGGCGCTCGACTGCCCGGTGCTGTTTCCCTATGCGCCAAACGCGGTCATTATCGGCTTTATCTCCACTACCATTGGCTCGGTGATTGGCATGTTCCTGTTCCCGTGGGTGGGGCTGGCGATGATCCTGCCGGGTATGCTGACTAACTTCTTTGCTGGCGGCACGGCGGGTATTTTTGCCAATGCTGTTGGCGGCCGTCGTGGCGCGATTATCGGCGGTGTATTCCATGGACTGTTTATCACCCTGCTGCCGGCGCTGTTGCTGCCGCTGCTGGGCCAGTACGGTATGTCCAACGTGACCTTCAGTGACTCGGATGTGATCAGCGTCGGGCTGATATTCGGGCACATACTCAACTTCTTCCATTAAGGAGACGTTATGGATCAGGCAATTGCAGAGATTATCCAGCAGGGGCTTCCGGCAAAAGAGTGTGCCACTGCCCTCAACGAGCTCGGCAAACAGTATCAGGAGCAGCAGCAGACCGACAGTGCGATCCTCTGCTGGGAAAAAAGCGTCGAGTGTTATGGCAAACCCGGTTTTGCCCAGGCGCAGCTGATGAAGGCTTACAATGCCAAACGTCGTGAATGCTCACAAACGGGCGATAGCGCGGGAGTTGAACTCTATTCGGTCAAAATTGATGGCCTGATGCAGCAAAGCAAAGACGCTATCCGCTACGGTTTTTAGCCGAAAGAAAGCTGAGCGGCAACTCTACCGCTCAGCTTTTCCGTTGATGATATTTAAACGAGCCGGTTGATGAATTAAGAACCGGCACTTTTAAGCTGTCTCAGGCATGTTTGAGATTGCAACAGTGATAAGGAATTTCGTGGGCGGGATTACAGATGGCCATTTCATTTTTTATTAGAGAGTTATTGTTCATTTGTTTTGGAATTTATGGGATTTATCAGATTTGTTTTTTGATTGTTTGTTATGACAGGCTATTTAAAATTCAATCAGATTTTTAATTTCAATACCTAATCCGTCGGCCAGAATGGCGATCACTTCCAGCGTTGGATTACGTAAACCTCTTTCAATTCCACTGACATAGGTGCGATCCAGTCCGCATTTATGCGCAAATGCTTCCTGCGACAAGCCCGCCTGCAGTCTGAGAAATTTCACCCTTTTTCCAAAAAGGATTTTTGTAGTATGCAATTTTTCCATGCGCTCAGCATTGCGTTTTGAAGTCTATTAGTCCACGGACTATCAGTCACATTTGAAAAGTGTCTTGGAATAATAATGACTCATAGTCCACAATCAGGATCTTTTTTTAGACTAATACTGAGATGAATTATGAGTACAAAGGACTGGCATCCCGCAGATATAATTGCGGGACTGCGAAAAAAAGGAACCACGCTGTCTGCATTATCCCGGGATTGCGGGTTGGCATCGTCTACTCTGGCTAATGCACTGCGTCGTCCGTGGCCTAAAGGGGAAAAATTAATCGCTGCGGCACTGGATGAAAAGCCGGAAAACATCTGGCCAACACGCTATCTGAAAAAAAGAGCGGACTGATGCCGCATAGTCCTGTTCCTGCTGTTAGCGCTGAGCGTAATATTTGGTCTGCAGGTGCCGGAAAGCCAGGCGCCTTCCGGCATCCGTCGCTATTCAGCTGAGGGCTGGCGGCCTGCCGCAGGGGGTAATTTTTTCCCTCATGCGCACCATCATGCTGGCAAAACCGCTTACCGTCAGCAGGATCACCACGCCCTGCCAGCCTGCGTGTTCAAGGATGGCGCTACCAAGTGCTGAACCCAGCGCCATGCCGATAAACACTCCGGTAAACATCAGCGCGTTCAACCGGCTACGGGCTGCGGGTTCAAGACTGAAGATAATCGACTGGTGCGATACCAGGGTCGACTGGACGCCAAAATCAAAGCCAATGGCGGAGACAACGAGCAGCGCCAGCTGGTAAGGCGCAGGCAGCAGCGGCAGCAGGAACATCAGCGCAAACGACACGGTGGCTAAAGTGGTGCCAATGCGGGTGACCAGCCCCGGGCCAGCGAGCCTGCCAGCGGTGCAGCCAGCGCACCTGCAGCCCCGGCCAGACCGAAGGTTCCGGCAGTGGCGCTGCCCAACTGATAGGTGTCATGCAGCATCACTGCCAGCGTTGACCAGAAGGCACTGAAACCCACTGACAGCAGCCCCTGCGCCAGAGTTGCGCGACGCAGAGGAGCACAATCGCGCCACAGATGACGCATTGAGGCCAGCAGCGCCGGATAACTCATGGCGGTTGCCGGTGGGATGGAGGGCAGCCTGCTCAGGATGAGTGTGATCCCCCCCACCATCACTGCAGCAGCGAAGAACATTGTGCGCCAGCCAAAGTATTCCGCCACAAAACCGCTCAGCACGCGAGAGAGCAGAATACCCAGCAGCAGCCCGGTCATCACTGTTCCGACGGTTTTGCCCCGCTGCGCGGCGGGAGAGAGCATGGCTGAGGCTGGCACGATATCCTGCGCCATGGTTGCCGCAATTCCCACGGCAAGGCTGGCGGTCAGCAGCATGCCGATGCCACCGCTGAAAGCGCTGAGCAGCAGTGCCAGAGTTAATATCACCCCTTTCAGCGAAATAATCTGCCGCCGGTCATGGCGGTCACCCAGCGGGGCGAGCAGCAGAATCCCCAGGGCATAGCCAATCTGGGTAAGAGTCGGGACCAGCCCCACGGTGGTTACGGCGGCATGCAGCTCGTTGACTAAAATCCCCAGCATTGGCTGACTGTAATAAATGGAGGCCACGCTGAAACCCGCGCCGGTGGCGAGCATCAGAACGGTGCTTCCCGCAACAGGCCGTTCGGTTGTCTGTGTCATGGAGAGGGTCTCTGGATTTAAATGAGAATATGATCACATTTTTACCGCAATAACTGGAAAGCGGTAGTCGCCTGTGCAGTAGAACTGTTATACGCTTTGCGCATGAAAGATCTGCAGCTGTCAGGCATTGACCGTATAGAGTTGATGCAAACGTTTATTCGCATTGTGGAAGCGGGCAGTTTGTCTGCCGCCGCCGTGCGTCTGAATACCACTCAGCCCACCATCAGCCGTCGTTTACAGTCGCTGGAGCGGCTGCTTGGCCTGAGACTGGTCCAGCGCACCACCCACGTGATGAAACTGACCGAGGATGGCGAGCGCTGTTTTGCTCATGCGCAGGCGCTGATTGAGAGCTGGCGCAAAATCGAAGACGATCTGCGTGGGGCTACCGAGGAGCCCAGAGGGGTACTAAGGGTGCTGGTCCCTCATGCATTTGGTCAGGACCAGATGATTGCGCCGCTGCAGGAGTATCTGCGGCGCTATCCGAAGATGACCGAGGAGTGGATGCTCAGTGACCGGCGGCCGGACTTTATTGCCGAGGGTATTGACTGTGCAGTGCATGTGGGCGCGATAACCGATCCCTCGGTGGTGGCGTTACTGGTAGCGGAAGTTCCGCGAATTGTGGTGGCCGTGCCGGAGCTGTTTGCCGGGCGAACTGTCCCGGATGATCCTGCAGAATTGTCGGATCTGCCGTGGGTGGCGTTAAGCACATTCTATCGTCAGCAGGTGCTGCTGAGCAGTGCCGCAGGAGAGACGCAGCTGATCGACATCCGCCCGAGATTATTTACCGACAGCCTGTATGCGCTGCGAAACAGCGTGCTGGCGGGGATGGGAGTGGGGATCGCCTCATCCTGGGTAGTGAAGGAAGACATTGCCGCAGGCCAGCTGCTGCATCTCTTTCCGGACTGGCACGCGCAGCCGTTGCCGGTGTATCTGGTCTACCCGTGGGCGCGTTTTTATCCTGCCAGACTGCGTAAATTTCTGGATCAGATGCGGGAAGTGTTGCCTGCGCTCGGTGGAACGCAGGCTCCGGCATAATCACCGCCCTGCGGCAACAGGGGGGGCTCAGATCAGAACGTTTCCCAGTTGCCTTCATCGGCCACAACGGCTTTGCGCGGCGTGATGAGCGGCTTCGGTACTGTTTTGACCACATTGCTCACGGCAGGCGCAACGCTGCGGGTGCCAATTTTGAACACCGCCACGGCCTGAGACAGGCGGCTGGCCTGCTCTTCCAGCGAAACGGAAGCGGCGGCTGACTCCTGTACCAGCGAGGCGTTCTGCTGGGTTACGCGATCCATTTCTGTGACGGCCTGACCAATCTGGTCGATACCACGGCTTTGCTCGTCCGAGGCGGAGGAAATTTCGCCCATGATATCGGTCACGCGGACCACGGCACCGACAATATCGTTCATGGTCTCCCCGGCGGTGGTCACCTGCAGGGAACCGGCATTGACGCGGCTGACCGAGGCTTCAATCAGCGTTTTGATCTCTTTCGCAGCCTGCGCGCTCCGCTGGGCCAGATTACGCACTTCACCCGCTACCACGGCAAATCCTCTGCCCTGCTCACCGGCACGGGCAGCTTCCACTGCCGCGTTGAGGGCCAGAATGTTTGTCTGGAAGGCGATCCCGTCAATCACGCTGGTAATATCGGCAATTTTCTGCGAACTGTCGGCAATCTCAGTCATGGTTTTCACCACGCCATCCACCACCTGACCGCCTTTCTCTGCCGTTTCGGAAGCGCTCTTCGCCAGCTGTGAGGCCTGACGGGCGTTTTCGGCGTTCTGCTTAACCGTTGCGGTCAGCTCTTCCATACTGGCTGCAGTCTGCTCCAGCGAGGCGGCCTGTTGTTCGGTGCGCGCAGACAAATCGTTGTTGCCCATGGAAATTTCACTGGCACCGCTGTAGATAGCAGTAGAGCTGTCACGGACGTGGCTGACGGTGACGATCAGCGCCTGCTGCATCTGGGTCAGATTCGTTGCCAGCAAGGCCATCTCGCTGCGGCCCTCAACCACCAGCGTGGCCGAGAGATCGCCCGCCGCGATACCCTGAATATGTGCCATTACCTGCTTCAGTGGGGCCAGCAGCACGCCTTTAATCACGACCCAGACGACGGCAACAAGCAGCAGCAGCATGATCACCACCCCGCCCAGGGTCCAGACCATATGACTGTAGCCCTGCTGGTTTTCATCCATGCCAACGGCAAGCAGCTTGGCGTTCTGTTTACGCCACTGGTTGTAGCTGGCTTCGAGATCGTCCTGCGCTTTCTGCGCATCCAGATTGCCATAGGCTTCGTAGTTGTTGGCGCCAAGATACTGTATCGACATTTTCAGGGTGTCGTACATTTGTTGATAATGACTGGCAACGCTGCTGCCGAGTTCGTTGCTCTGTCCGGCCAGTGCCGGGGAATTTTTATAAAGAGCAAAATGCTGAGCCGCATCGTCCAGCGTGGAGGAAGCGGTGGACAGCAATTTCGCAATTGCCGCCTGGGAAGCGGCATCGGTCTGCTTTTTCAGCAGGCGGATGGCAACCCGGTTAATGGTGACCCGCGTTTTGACCAGCGTTTGCCAGGTATCGCTGAGCTGGCCCTGCTGACGGGTCAGATAGCTGGCGCGGATAAAGTTGTTTTTGTCCTGGTTAATGGCATTAAAAGAGAGCCCGCTGGAGATTAACAGCAGCCCACTGAAAACAATCAGCATGATCACAATGCTGGTGACGACCTTCATATTTTTAATCATGGTGCGAACTCTGTGTAGGGGGGAGACCGGTAAGAAGGTTATCGGTACAGAGTGGCGGGAACTTTAAGAAGAGCGCCCCGACTGATGCCGGGGCGGAATAATTATTGGCGGGAAACCTGCTTGTGCTGCTGTTCGCCGCGTGGATAGAAATTGCCCTCTTTCAGCGAGGTTTCAATCTCTTCCAGCGAGCGGCCTTTGGTTTCCGGCATCATAAAGAAGATAAACAGGAAGCCGAGCAGGTTAAGCAGGGCATAGAACCACATCGCCCCGATAATCCCCAACGGGTAAACCTCCGATCCTATCAGCCAGCCAATTAAGACTCAGCGATGAGAGGGGGCGGATGTGTTGCTCAGGTGCCAGCAGCGGTCAGGATTTTTGCTTAAATAACGCTGCGCCTGCTGAAGATGTTCAGGCCTGAGCTGGTCATAAGCTTCCCGGGTTAACGGCGGCAGATTCAGTTGCTGGTGGAGCCAGTGCTCAACACATTTTGCCGGGCTGCTGACGGGGTTTACGGGACAGGCGTTCTGCAGAGAGAGGATTGTTTCCTGCAGCTGTTCCGGAGTCACTGCGTGGACAACGTCTTCCATCCCGGTAACAAAAGAGTCGATATGCCGGTAAAGATCTGCTGTTTGCAAAGTCGGAGATTGCAGCGCAAATAATAAACCAGCCTGACCGGCGGTACGGTGAAAGCGGCAGCTGACCACATAGCCGATATTTTTCTCCACCCGTAAACTCTGGAAAAATTGCGGTTCATACAGGGCAGCCAGTACCTGCCATGCAGCCAGTGTTAACAGATTAATCTCTGGCAGCGGACAGAAGACGATGACTGCCGCATCGCTGCTTTGCGTGGCAAAAGTGTTGTCCTTCGGGTCCGGCAGGGCAGGTTCCCGTTTCATCTGGTTGTCCTGCAACTCTGCGGGAAAACGCGACAGCAGGCGGCTCAGATCCTGATGCAGAGCCTCGTCACCACCATAAAGAGCCGCCTGCCATACGGTGCCGGTCAGCGCGTCCTGTGATGTCGCTGTATTCATTCCCTCTTTGCCTGAGCCAATGGCTGCGTTATGCAAATCAGCCGCTGAGGGCTGAATAACCAGCGGCAGCCGGTTCAGCAGGCAGCGGACCGCAAAATCGTTAAAAAGCGCCTGCTGAGTTTGCCGGTATAGCCGCTCGCCCTGGACTGTCGCAGCCTCACTGTGGGCGTTCAGGACGGTCAGCATTTTATCCAGGCTGTACAACAGCAATTCCCTGCCGCCGCTGAGCTGGAGGAGCCAGCTCCCCTCCTGCTGCGAAAAGTTCAGCTCGCCGCCGCGGTGCCGGCACTCTGCGATGAGGGGAGACAGAGCGGCTTTCATTATCGCTGCTTTGCGCTCTTCCAGTCGCAGGCCGGGAACCGGACTTAACAGCAGGGTTGCGTCACCCGTGGCTGGAACAGCCTTTATTGCCGCTGCCGCAGCGGGGAGAGCGGGCAGGAGTAGCTCCGCGTCGGGCTGATAAAAGGCCATCTGCGGCCATGGACCTGACGGCATGGCAGGCCAGTCAATCGGGCCAGATTTCAGCGTGAAACCCTGGGCGATGTTGACGGGCAAATTGACCTGCGGGCTGACCCACAGGCGGGTCATATTTTCCGGCTTAAGCTGAGCCAGCAGAGTAAGCCACGCTTCGGTATGGAGCCCATCCGGCGGGAAGCCAAAGGCCCGTGCGCGCAACTGGTCAAGAGGAGGCTTGCGGGCAAACCCACGCTGCGCCAGGCTGTCATAGTGAACCAGCTGCTGCTGCGTAATGCCGTGCAGCAGTTGGAGCCAGCGGCAGAACAGCGCTTCAACAGCGGCACCCTGTTCAGGGCTGGCTTCGCTGAGTTGAAACACCACGCTCAGCAACGATTGCTGCGGGCTGCGGTAGGGTTCCAGCAACCGGATACCATCACACAATCCCTGCTCTTGTAAGGTGGCAAGCAAGCTGCTGGTGGCTTTGTCAGTCAACAGCTCCTGCAGCAGAGACAGCTGTGTAGCTGCCATTGCCGTTACAGGGAAGCTCAGCATCAGCTGTTCAGTGTTTGAACTTTGCAGCGCAAATGTATGTTCCGGACGCAGGGAAAGAGTGAATTCAGACTGAATTTCAGTCACGGTCTGAGGTTCCTTGCCTTGCTGTGCCTGAGTAGTGTGGGGTTCCGTGCCAATTTCTGATGCAGCTTTTTCCGTGGCAAAGTGCTGTCCCAGCTCTTCTGCCAGAGCCGCCAGCGTAGTCAGCGATTGCGGGCCGTGAAGCCACAATTGCAGATTCTGAGGGTGAAAGTAACGCTGATGATATGCCAGCAAAGCCTGACGTAATGCGGGCCTATCGTTGCCAAAATGCGCCTGGTTGCCAACGTGAAAATCAGCGAAAGGGTGAGGGGCGACAAAAGCCTGACTGAGCGCCGCTTCGCACAGCGTGGCACTGTGGCTGGTCAGCATGCGGTATTCTGCCTCAATGACCGCCACTTCCTGCGTCACGGCTTCTTCAGCCAGCAACGGCTTTGCCAGCATATCGGCCAGCCTGCGTAGCCCGTCAGCCAGCTTTGGGGCCGCGACCTCAAAAAACCATGCCGTCTGATTCGCCAGCGTGGTGGCATTCAGCCGGGCACCCTGCGCCGGAGCCCATGCCATCAGACGCTGTTCGCCCTGGTAGTCGTGGCTTCCGGCAAACAATACGTGTTCAAGCAGGTGAGCCAGCCCCGGCCACTTCCCTGGCTCCTGGTGGCTTCCCGCCGCCAGTTGGATCAGTGCCGCTGCCTGTGTGGCCTGCGGATCGTGGATCAACGTGACCCTTAATCCGTTTTTAAGCCGGAGGTGTTGCTGTTCCTGCATGCTCCCGGACATGGCTTCAGACCTTGAAGATCAACTGAGAGTTTACGCGGTTACGGAACTGCAGCTGATCGATCTGGATATTGGTGCAGTTGGCCTGTTTGCGTGCTTCGAGGATCTTGCCATGATGCGGCGACTTGCTGCATACCGGGTCGGCATTATCCGCATTGCCGGTCAGCATAAAGGCCTGACAGCGGCAGCCGCCATAATCCTTCTCCTTTTCGGAGCAGGAACGGCAGGGTTCCGGCATCCAGTCGAAGCCGCGATACTTGTTGAAGCCAAAAGAGTCATACCAGATTTCCTGCAGCGTGTTCTCCAGCACCGACGGGAACTGTACCGGCAGCTGGCGTGCGCTGTGGCAGGGCAGGGCCATGCCTTCCGGCGTCACGCTCAGGAAGATTGCTCCCCAGCCGCCCATGCAGCCTTTTGGCCGTTCTTCATAGTAATCCGGCGTGACGAACAGCAGGTTGGCCAGATTGCTGGTGGCGCCCATCTTCTCACGGTAGCGCTTCACCACCGCTTCGGCACTGGCAATCTGCTCGCGGGTGGGCAGCAGGCCTTCACGGTTCAGCTGCGCCCAGCCGTAGAACTGACAGGTCGCCAGCTCAACGTCATCGGCTTCCAGCTCGATTGCCAGATCGATAATGCGATCGATCTGATCAATGTTGTGCCGGTGCAGCACAAAGTTCAGCACCATCGGGTAGCCGTGGGCTTTAACCGCTTTCGCCATCGCCAGCTTTTGCTGGAAGGCTTTTTGCGATCCCGCCAGCGCGGCGTTCAGTGTCTCGTCACTGGCCTGGAAGCTGATCTGAATATGATCCAGACCCGCTTCGGCAAAGGTATCGATCTTCTTCTCAGTCAGGCCAATACCGGAGGTGATCAGGTTGGTGTAAAAACCCAGATCGCGAGCGGCACGGATCAGCTCCGGCAGATCTTTGCGCACCAGCGGTTCGCCGCCGGAAAAGCCCAACTGTACCGCGCCCATCTGGCGTGCCTGCCTGAAGACTTCGATCCACTGCTCCGTGGTCAGCTCGTTCTCCTGCTGCGCAAAATCCAGCGGGTTAGAGCAGTAAGGACACTGCAGCGGACAGCGGTAAGTCAGCTCCGCCAGCAGCCACAGCGGCGGATTGACCTGAGGTTTAAGCAGGTTCACGGAAGGTTATCCACTTTTGTTCAAAAGCCTGGCCGAAGAACTCTTTCACATCGTCGTCCACGCCACCGGCGTCCGGAAACTCCGTGTTCAGTTCGGCAATCAGCGCGGCAACAGAGCGAACCCCGTCCACCCGTTGCAGTATTGCAGTGGCGCTTTCATTCAGTTTAGCCATACCTTCGGGATAGAGGATCACGTGGCAATCCTGAGTCGGCTCCCACTGCAGGCGATAACCCCGGCGAAATACCGGGATGTGCTGGTCGT
Organism: Erwinia sp. 009765445; assembly: GCF_058137865.1. NCBI lineage: Bacteria > Pseudomonadati > Pseudomonadota > Gammaproteobacteria > Enterobacterales > Erwiniaceae > Erwinia > Erwinia sp. 009765445. Next base: position 57,441 of record NZ_JBYUWC010000007.1, on the reverse strand, counting down.
TAATGTCCATTACAACAGTCTCTCATGGTGCCAGACCGGCTGGTCGGTCACGGTGTGGTAAGGCGGGCGGTGCAGTTCGTAAGCCATGGTCATCGAATCCAGCATGCTCCACAGAATATCCAACTTGAACTGCAAGATTTGCAACATCCGCTGCTGTTTTTCCACGCTGGTGCAGTACTCTTTTGCCAGCGCCAGACCGTGCTCGACGTCGCGGTTGGCCTGGCTCAGACGGCTGCGGAAATAGCCATAGCCTTCCGCTTCAATCCATTTGTAGTGCTGTGGCCAGCTGTCCAGGCGTGACTGGTGGATCTGCGGGGCAAACAGCTCAGTCAGTGAGCTGCAGGCCGCTTCCTGCCAGACAGCGCGGCGGGCAAAGTTGACGTAAGCATCCACGGCGAAACGCACGCCAGGTAACACCATCCGTTCCGACAGCAGCGTCTCGCGATCCAGGCCCACCGCTTCACCCAGCCGCAGCCAGGCCTCAATACCGCCCTCGCTGCCCTGGTGTCCGTCATGGTCGAGGATGCGCTGTACCCACTTACGGCGGGTTTTCGGGTCCGGACAGTTAGCCATAATCGCCGCGTCTTTCAGTGGGATGCTGGTCTGATAATAGAAGCGGTTTGCCACCCAGCCCTGGATCTGCTGGCGGTTGGCCTGGCCATTGTGCATCGCAATATGGTACGGGTGATGGATGTGGTAATAAGCGCCCCGGGCGCGCAGTGCCTGTTCAAACGCCTCAGGCGTCATCGGTTCTGCCACAGTATTGTCTGGCTTCATCTTCATCTCGCTAAAGGTCAATTTGCATTCCGTCCCAGCTGACTTCAATCCCGGCGCGCGTCAGCGCCTGACGCTCAGCCGACTCTTCGTCGAGGATCGGGTTGGTGTTATTGATATGAATAAGGATTTTGCGTTCAGCGGGCATCGAGGCCAGCAGCGCCATCAGCCCCTGCTCTTCGGCCAACGCCAGGTGGCCCATATCCCGCCCGGTATTGCGGCCTACGCCGGTGTTAGCCAGCTCGTTATCCTGCCACAGCGTGCCGTCAATCAGCAGACAGTCGGCTTTTTGCAGCCAGCCCAACAGCTCACTGTCCGGTTCGCCCAGGCCTGGCGCATACAGCAGCGTCTTGCCGCTGCGGGTATCTTCGATAAAAAGTGCTACATTGTGGCCCGGCAGCGGCCGGTTACGATACTGCGAGTAAGGCGGCGCATTGCTCAGCAGCGGGATCGCTGTGAACTTCAGGGCAGGACAGACGGCAACGGAGAAGGGGTCGCCAGGCTGGATGGCATGGTGCACGAGGCCGCCATTCCAGTGGCTTAGCATGGTGAACACCGGAAAGCCGGTGGTCAGGTCATCATGTACTTCCGGCGTGCACCACACCTGATGCGGGCAGCCTTCGCGCAGGCTCAGCAGGCCGGTAGTGTGATCGATCTGGCTGTCGGTCAGGATAACAGAGCCAATCGCCGTGCCGCGCAGTACGCCTTCTTTGTTCAGCGCAGGCGTGGCCGCTATCTGATGGGCAATGTCCGGAGAAGCGTTGCACAGCACAAAGTCGATGCCGTCATCGCTGATAGCGATGGAAGACTGAGTGCGCGCGGAAGTTTTCAGGGTGCCGTTACGCACCCCCTGACAGTTTCTGCAGTTGCAGTTCCACTGAGGGAAACCACCGCCCGCCGCAGAACCCAGAACGTTAATCTGCATGTTTTTACCAGGTGAAAAAGAAGATGCCCACAGCTGGCCGTGGGCATGGGTGATTAGCGGTTAGAGATGTACAGCGTAACTTCCAGACCTAAGCGTAAATCAACAAATTTAGGTTTAGTCCACATAGTCATGTTCCTCTTGATGTTAACGAAAGAACCGCCTTTAAGTTCGGCAGGTAAACAGCTTATTGTCAAATATCGAAGATTCGGCGGCGCAGATGTTACGCCTATGTCACATCGATATCAACCCTGTGTTCGGCAGGAATTTGGGTGGAAAAATGCCTGAACGTTCCAGGTGGTTCATTCTCCCCATGTTTTTTTCAGAACCCGTAACCAGTTGCGCCAGCAGATTTTTTCAATCAGCCGATCTGAATATCCCGCTGCAACCATCGCATCGATCAGACGCGGCAGCCCGGCGACATCGCCCAACCCGGCGGGCACGCTGATGCCGTCAAAATCCGACCCCAGGCCGATCCGATCTTCGCCCAGCTTGTCCATCAGGCCATCCAGATGCCGGACGATCTCGCCGAGCGGCGTGTCGCTGTCACGCTTGCCATCCGCACGAAGAAACGCATTGCCGAAGTTCACGCCCACAAAGCCGTCGCTTTCGGCAATGGCCGCCAGCTGACGGGCGGTGAGGTTACGCGGCTGCGGACACAGCGCATGCACGTTAGAGTGGGTGGCAACCAGCGGTGCGGAGCTGTGTTGAGCGGTCTGCCAGAAGGCTTTCTCATTCATATGAGACAGGTCGATCAGCAGTCTCTTCTGATTACAGAGCCGCAGCAGATTCAGTCCGGCGAGCGTCAGACCTTCACCCCTGTCCGGCGAGCCGGGAAAATCACCTGTCACTCCGGTGCCAAAGACGTTTTGCAGATTCCACAGCGGACCGATGCTGCGCAGCCCGGCAGCGATCCAGCTATCAAGCTGGCTGCACTCTTCGTCCAGCGCTTCAGCCCCTTCGATATGCAACACCATCGCCAGCACGCCTTGCGAGAGGCACTGTTCAATTTCAGCGGCGGTACGGCAGAGACGGGCCATCCCCTCTGACTGGTCTGCAATTCTGTGCAGCAGGGCGATCTGTGCTTCAGTGATGGCTAACGGGCTGTGCTGCGCTTCATCATAAGCTGCATTATTCTGCTTAACGTACTGAGCTGGTGGCACAAAAACAGCGAACAAACCGCCAGCAAAACCTCCCTGACGCATACGTGGCAGATCAAGATGCCCCCTCCCCGACCCATGAAGAAAATCAGCCACGGCGGTATCTGCAGACGGCTGCAGCCACAGACGCAGCAGCAGATCGTTGTGGCCGTCAAAGACAGGCTGAAGAGAAACGGAAGACTTTGGGTTCAGGATGTTAGTCAAATCAGGCTCAGTGTTATGAATCAGCAGGTATGTTTTTAATAAAAAAATGATACCCCGGAACAGACTGAGAGTGCCCGGCTAAAAAGTGCGGTCAAAGTTAAAGAAATCGCATGGCTGGCCGGTTTTCCGCCAGAAATTGTTACCGGTGCTTGACGGCGTGACACGATGTGTCTGATTGTTACTGCTGAAAAATTCGCCGATCTGCTTACCTGCCTGAAAGGAGCACTCTGATGTCCCGACTGACCGCGAAAGATTTCTCTCCCGAACTGCTCGAGATTTATGATTACTACGTTCACGGCAAAATTAATAAGCGTGAGTTTCTGTCTCTGGCCGGTAAGTTTGCGGTCGGCGGGCTGACAGCGGCGGCGCTGTTGGCCTCGCTCAGCCCCAATTATGCGCTGGCGGAACAGGTAGAGTTCACCGATCCGGACATCCTGCCGGAATATATTCACTACCCTTCACCCAACGGTAATCAGACCGTGCGCGGCTATCTGGTGCGTCCGGCGAAAGCAACCGGCAAGGTGCCTGCCGTAGTTGTGGTGCATGAGAATCGTGGACTCAATCCCTATATCGAAGACGTCGCGCGCCGCGTGGCGAAGGCCGGTTTTATCGCGCTGGCCCCGGATGGGCTGAGCGTGATGGGCGGCTATCCCGGCAATGATGAAAAGGGCCGCGAGATGCAGCAGCAGATCGACCCGACCAAATTGATGAACGACTTTTTCGCCGCGATCGAATTTTTGATTAAGGATGATCGAACGACCGGGAAAGTGGGCATTACCGGTTTCTGCTATGGAGGCGGCGTTGCTAATGCGGCGGCAGTGGCTTATCCGGAGCTGGCCTGCGCCGTGCCGTTTTATGGTCGCCAGCCGGATGCCAAAGATGTGGCCCGTATTAAAGCTCCGCTGCTGCTGCATTATGCCGGACTGGACACGCGGATTACCGAAGGCTGGCCTGCTTATGAGGCGGCGCTGAAGGAGAATCATAAAATTTATGAGGCACATATTTACCCGGAAGTGAACCACGGCTTCCATAACGACTCGACTCCTCGCTACGATAAAAAAGCCGCCGACCTGGCCTGGGAGAGAACGGTAAGCTGGTTCAATAAGTATCTGGTGTAACGAGAAAAAAGTCTGGCAGGCCGCCAGTCAATAATCTTTGCGAAGGAGTACTCAAAAAGGCCAGCTATCTTTTGACCGGGCGTTTTTTGTTCAGCATTATTAGCCGGTAGAGAAGACCAGGGAGGGGATATGAGTGCTCAGGCGAAACCAGCAAACGGATTTTCCCGGTTTGCAGAGTCCAGAAAAGAAAGGAGGCAAACTATGAACGGTGAGGGTTGTGCCACTCGTTTCGCCCGCCTTGAATCGGATATGTCATATGTTAAGCGTGACATCATTGAGATAAAAGGCGAGCTGAAAGATATTCGCGCTGACATGAAAGATTTTCGCACAGTAGTCCGCGATGACATTAAAGACCTCCGCACAGATATGCGCACCGGTTTCCGGCTGATGTTCGGTGCACTGATTTCCGTTGCTGTCACGCTGGCCGGGATTATGGCAAGGGGATTTAACTGGCTTTAACGCCCGCACTCCAGATTGGGTACTGATTACCTGCTCGTTGTAAAAAGGTTGATTGACGGGAGCCGATAATTGCTTATCGTAATGTAACCAGATATATAACGAAGAGCACCTCATGATCTCCAGATTCAATATATTAACTCCGGCCCGCCTGGCGGGTGCCGTTGCTGTTGTCCTGTCTCTTTCCGGCTACGCCCATGCTGCAGAAGATTTCCGTGTGACCTACGCGGGTTCAATGGGCGTGGTGATGGACAAAGCGCTGGGTCCGGCCTTTGCCAAAAGCAATCAGGTGAATTATCAGGGGCAGGGGCAGGGGGCCTACGGGATGGCGAACCTGCTTGCGTCGAAAAAAGTGGTGGCAGATGTGTTCGTTTCTATCACCCCAGGCCCGATTGCCGTGCTGCAAAAAGCCGGACTGGTGGATAAAGCTGAACCGGTTGCCAGCACCAGCATGGTGATTGCGTATAACCCCAAAGGGAAATACGCGGAAGCCTTCAACGCTATCCGTGACAACAAGGCTGGCGCGGAGCCGTGGTGGAAAGTGCTGCAAACGCCTTCTCTGCGCTTTGGGCGCACCGATCCGGCTACCGATCCGCAGGGGCAGAACATCATTTTCACCATGATGCTGGCCAGCCGCTATTACCAGCAGCCGGACCTGGTGGAAAAAGTGTTGGGTGAAACACAGAATCCGCACCAGGTGTTTGCTGAGGGCGGCTTGCTGACGCGACTGGAAGCCGGACAGGTTGATGCCGCTTCCGGTTATGAGAGCGCCACGCGTTCCGCCCATCTGCCCTACATCAGGCTGCCGGATGAAATTAACCTGAGCAATCCGGAGATGGATGCCAGCTGGTACAGCAAGGTGAGTTTTGATATCACCAATGCTAAAGGCCAGAAAAAAACGCTGCACACTCAGCAGCTGGTATTTTATGCAGCAGTGCTGAAAAACGCGCCACATCCGGAGCTGGCGCAGAAGTTTATGAAGTTTATGCAGAGCAAAGAAGGCCAGGCGCTGTTTGAGAAAAACGGTTATGGCGCGCCAAAAGGCGGGGCAATGTAATTTGCGTTCGCTCTGGCTGGGGATGCCGGCAGTTCTGCTGCTGCTCATCCCCTTTCTGACCCTGGCATGGCTGACGCCGTGGTCCGGCTTTCATCTTGCTTATGGCGACGGTCAGGCCGTTGCCACATCGCTGGGGATGAGCGCGATTGCTCTCCCGCTGATTATTCTGCTGGGGTTGCCACTGGCGTTATGGCTGGCGAGAACCGGCTCCCGCTGGCGCGGTGTAGTGGAGGTGGCGGTACTGATCCCCCTGCTGGCACCACCTCTGGCGATGGGGATCCTGCTGGTCTCTGTATTCGGGCCTTACGGGTCAATTGGTGAGGCGCTTTCCGCGATTGGTCTGGCGCTGAATAACAACGCTGGCGCTTTTGTGACAGCGCAGATTTATGGCGGGCTGCCTTATTTTGTATTGGCAGCCCGGGCCGCTTTTGAAAACGTGCCGGTGGAGATTGAAGAAGCCGGGCAGACACTGGGTGCTTCAGCCTGGCAAATCTTCTGGCGACTGACTCTGCCGCAGGCGGCAAGAGGGCTGGCCGCTGCGCTGGCAATCACCTGGGTAAGGGTGATTGGCGAATTCGGCATCGTACTGGTGTTCAGTTACTTCCCGCAGGGTATCCCGGTGAAACTCTTTATCAACCTGCAAAATGACGGCGTTGATTCCGTCTATGCCCTGCTGTGGGTGCTGCTGGTGACCACTTTGCCACTGCCGTTATGGTGTGTGATGCGCGCCGGACGCAAAGCCTTTTAAGAGGCCAGCGGCCCATATCACGAAGCCTTCGCTACTGTCCGTTTACTCTTCTGAACCCTCAGCGCACCCGGCGTGGAACCTGTCGTGCGTTTAAACGCCCGGCTGAAGGCGGCCAGCGAGCCGTAACCCAGTCGCCATGCCACGGTTTCAATCGCTTCACCTTCCCGTCCAATCCACTGCATTGCCAGCTGCATGCGCAGCTCCGTCAGGTAGCGCACCGGCGTCATACCCGTTACCGCCAGAAACCGCTCGGCAAACACCGAGCGCGAGCTGCCCATTTCAGCTGCCAGCTGCGCTACGGTCCAGTTTTTTCCCGGTTCGCGATGCAGGGCAACCAGCGCTTTGCCCAGCCGTGGATCGCGAAGCGCCTGCAGCCAGCCACCGGCATCGCCACAGCCAGATTCCACCCAGCCACGGACGATAAATGCTGCCACCACGTCAGCCAGCCTTGAAAGGATCCCCGCATAGCCCGCACGTCTCGCCAGCGACTCCCGCTCCATCGCCTCCAGCATTGGCTGCAGTTCCGGGTATTTGCGCATCAGCGTATCTGCCAGCAGTACCTCCGGCATGGCGCTGACCAGCATCTGCATGCCGCCGAGGTCGAACTCCATGCAGCCGCTGAAAATCAGCGTAGTGGATCCCTGCAATTCCTGTGGTTCCTGCGGGCAGGATTTAACGCAGCAGACATTGCCGCAGACCGGGGTGGTATCGAAGGCGCGAATGTCCTTACAGGGGACATCTGGCGAAGAGAGCAGCACATGATCGATCCCCTGTGGCAGCAGCAGTGCATCGCCCGTATTGAGGGAATAAACGGTGCCGGTACCGGTGCGCAACAGCACCGGGCCACGACTGACAAAGTGAAACTGGGCACGACCTGGTGCATTGATAAAACCGATACCGAACGGCGCGGTCAGTTCAATACGCCGGTATTGCACACCCAGCAGACGCATGCCCAGCAGCAGCTCACTGGCCAGATCGTGGTTTTCTGCAGCCATTTTTCACCTTCCGGACGATTAATCAATAATTGCGGATTTTACATCATAGACCATCCGGTGCCAGCCTTTTACGCTTAGACTAACTTAATCCTGACGGAAAATTCCAGATGAACACACAACAACAGGCCATACCGGCTGATGAAAAGCCCCAGTGGGGCGCAGTCTTTTCCATGGCGCTTGGCGTGTTCGGACTGGTCACCGCAGAGTTCCTGCCGGCCAGCCTGCTGACGCCGATGGCCGCCAGCCTTGGCGTAACTGAAGGAATAACCGGCCAGGCCGTAACGGTGACCGCCGTCTTCGCGCTGCTGACCAGCTTTTTCAGCGCCGCAGTGACCCGCCGGATGGATCGTCGCTGGGTGATGCTGACCTTCTCAGCGATGTTGATTGTCTCGAACCTGCTGGTGGCCTTTGCCCCGAACCTCTCCTTTATCCTCGTTGCCCGCGTGCTGCTGGGGATTGCGATTGGTGGCTTCTGGACGCTGGCCGCCGCCACGGCAATGAGGCTGGTGCCCGAAGCGATGATCCCGCGTGCTTTATCGATCGTCTTCAGCGGCGTCTCGGTAGCGACAATCGTTGCCGCGCCAATGGGCAGCTACTTTGGCCATCTGATTGGCTGGCGCAACGTGTTTATCGCCGCCTCGCTGATTGGCCTGCTGGCGCTGGTCTGCCAGACGATCACTCTGCCTAAAATGCCGCCGAATCCGCTGAGCAAAGGTAGCTCGATCCTCTCGCTGATTGGGCGTCCTGGCATGCAGACCGCACTGCTGGCGATCATCATGGTCTTCTCCGGCCACTTCGCTTTCTTTACCTATCTGCGACCGTTCCTTGAAAGCGTCACCGGCGTGGGAGTGAACGGTTTATCGATGATCCTGCTGGGCTTTGGCGTTGCCAACTTTGCCGGTACGCTGATAGCAGGGATGCTGCTGGAGCGTAATCTGCACCTGACGCTGATCGGCATGCCGCTGGCGATGGGGCTGCTCGGCGTGGCGCTGGTCGGATTGGGATCTGCCCCAGTCAGCGACGCGATCCTGGTGGCGCTGTGGGGCATGGCCTTTGGCGCTGGCCCGGTGGGCTGGTCAACCTGGATCACCCGCACCATGCCGGAAGAGGCTGAAAGTGGTGGTGGTCTGCTGGTGGCGGCGATCCAGCTGGCAATTACTATCGGTGCGGCTGCAGGAGGTGTGGTGTTCAATGCCACCGGCGCTAAAGGCGTATTTATGGGCAGTGCGCTGGCGCTGCTGGTGGCCACGCTGATCATCTTTAGCGCATTACGCCCGAAAATCGCTTCCGTCTGTACTGCCGACAGCGACTGATTTTGCGGCCAGCAGAAAGGCTATTTCCTGCGGCCAGCAATACTTAATTCGCTTGAAAATAACGTCGGGAAACCATTTTCCCGGCGTTGCTCTTACCCTAACAGGCAATTTCCCCGAGCATCTTCGTCAGCTGGTCTGATAACTTTCGGCAATTTACGTTGACGATAATAGTGAAGAGAACCTAATCTGAGGTTACAAGCCACGCCCCACGTACTCTCCCGGCAATCACGTGGATATAACTTCTGGAAAAATCATGGTATCAACAACGACAATGCTGGCTGGACAGCAGCAGGCAGACCGGGTTTCTCTTGCCCGGATTTATCACCAGGCAGGTGTGCTGATGCTGTTTATCCGTTGGGGCCTGCTGTTGATTTCGGCACTCCTGGGCTGGTTTTTTGCTGAACTGCAGCTGGCCCTGATCGCAGGGGGGGATCCTGACGCTCAGCGCCACTGTTGTTAAAGTGTTGCTGCCGGGAAGCCTGTTTACCCGCCTCTATTTTTCCGTTGTCCTGCTGGCCTACGCCGCTTTGCTGATCCAACTGGGGGAGGGCGATACCGAATATCACTTCTCCATTTTTGTGCTGCTTTCCGCGCTGCTGGCCTATCGCGATTACAGACCGTTACTGGTGGGGGCTGCAACCGCCGCAGTTCATCACGCGCTGTTTAACTATCTTCAGGAACACGATTTATTTGGCGTGATGGTGTTTATGCATCCCGGATTTCATATGGTGGTGTTCCATGCGCTGTTTGTGGTGGCGCAGACCGCTATTCTGATTTACATCGCACTGAATATGGCCGCCGATGCCCGCTCCGCCCGCGAAGTGGCGCATCTGGCCTCCTGGATCACCCGCGAGCCGGGCAAGCTGACGCTGGCGCAGGATGAGGAGGCGACAAAGACCGAATTTGGCAAAACCTTTAACAATACCCTCGGCACCATGGGCAACACGCTTTGTCGGGTCAGTTCCGGCGTCGGTGAACTGCTGACGGCATCGGAAAGCATCCTCAAACGTAATGCGGCCCTGTCAGCGCGAACCGATGAGTAGGCGAGGGCGCTGGACTCAGCCGCCAGTGCGATGGAGCAGATGAATTCCGCTGCGACACTGACCAGTGCAAAAGCGCAGGAAGCTCGTGAGTTGGCGAATGGAGCCAGCAAACTGGCGTTAAAAGGCGGCAGTAATATTTACGATGCAGTGGATTCCATGGCGCAAATCAGCGACGCATCCCGTCGCATCAACGCCATTCTGGAATTGATCGACAGCATCGCTTTCCAGACCAATATTCTGTCGCTGAATGCCTCAGTAGAAGCCGCCAGCGCCGGTATGCACGGCAAAGGTTTTGCGGTGGTGGCTTCTGAAGTTCGCACTCTGGCAATTCGCTGTGAAGAGGCTGCAAAGGATATCCGCCAGACGATCGGCAACTCAGTCGAAGCGACCCATAACGGTTCACAGCAGGTCGAACATGCCGGAAAAACAATGGAGGAGATCATCTTCAGTATTGAGGAGCTGACTCAGCTGGTCGGTGAGCTGTCAGAGATGAGCGAACAGCAGCGCAGCAGTATCGCCCAGATGCGCGACAGTATTGCCAGCATCGACCGCAGCGTGCAGGACAACGTTGAGCACGTGGCGGAAACGGTCCAGGTGGCGCAGCTTCAGCAGCAGGCGGATGCGGTAAACCAGGCGATAGGGGTGTTCAGATTCGCCTGAACAGGCTGCGGGAACTGTTCGTCCCAGGCGGGAGAACTGGTCGGACGATAAACTCGCCCGGCCAACATGTCAGATCCCATCAGTGGAGCTGACGGCAGTATTCTTGCGGTCGGCCACTTCTCTCAGCCGTGCGAAAATTCTGTCCAGGTATATCCCTCAGCAGCCGGATTGACCTGGCCGACAGCGCTACCAGAGAAGTGGACGGTGAAAAGGGTGGCCTGATGGCGTGAGGCATAATCAAGCAGCCAGGCTCTGGCGCTGCAGGCCGCCGGTTTATCGCGGCAGAAAACTGAAGAGAGCCCGGGATGGGGTACCTGCAATTTGTTGTGCATCACATCGCCAGTAAATAACGCCACCTGTCCCGCCGATTCAAAGGCAATACTCATGTGGCTGGCGCTGTGGCCGTGAGTCGGCAGGAAGCGGATACCCGGCAAATATTCCCCGCCGTCCTCGGCCATTGTTTCCACTTTCCCGGCATCGATCAGCGGCTGCACGCTGTCGGCAAAAACGATCGCGCGCGGGGCGGCTTCAGCCGTCTGATACCATGCTATTTCCCCTGCAGGGATCACCCATTTTGCATTGGGGAAGGAAGGCACCCAGCGCTCGCCGTTCCGGATGGTGTTCCACCCCACATGATCGGTATGCAGGTGAGTGTGCAGAACACCGTCGATATCTTCCGGGCGCAGGCCGGTTGCCAGCAGATTGTCCATCCACGGGCTGTTCAATTGATCAAAGAGCGGGCTGAACGGGCGCGATTTGCCGTTTCCCGTGGCGGTATCAATCAGAAAGTGCCCCTGTGGTGATTCCACCAGCCAGCTGTGGACGCTCATTTCCAGCGGGCTTTCCAGCGTCATACCTTCCGGTAGCTGGCTTTCAGCGAGGTCCGGAAGGAGTTTTGCTGCGGGCAGGCTGAACGATTGTTCAATGAGTTTAGTGATTTTCAGTTCACCAACGGTCCATGAGGGCAGAGTGGTCATATCGTTCCTTATTTTGTGGCTAAATCAGGGCGTCAGGTTTTATCAATATGCCCTAAATCCCGCTCCGGGAAACAGACATTCCGCACCCGCTGCTTCAACTCCTTCACTTCCGGAAAACCGCCATCGATTTTGCGATCCCAAATAAGCTGTCCGTTGATGGCGATCTGATAAATACCGCCAGTGCCCGGGACCAGGGTAACCGAGGCCAGATCGGTGCTGAAGGTATGCAGCAATTCCTGCGCCATCCAGCCGGCACGCAGCAGCCAGTTGCACTGGGAACAGTACTCAATAGTTACGGCGGGAGACGTTTTCATGGTGGGGGTCCTCAAAAAATCAGGCCCTCATCTTCTGGTGACGAATGAGGACTGTCAACCTGGTGGTTTACTGAATTGTGAATAAATTATGGAGATCGTTGATATAAAGAATCAATCTGATTATCATTCTCATTTGTAACTCTGGGTCAGGGATCGACATCCATAACGCGCAGCAGGCGCAGGCTTTTTTTTCGCGGTTTTTCACGCCAGCGGCAGCAATGTATGAGTCGATACTAATAAAGAATAAAGGCTTACTAAAATGCGTAAACTCTTTTCCTCACAGGGAATTGTCCACACCACGGTGCTGTTCGGCACGCTGGTGACCTCCGGCTATTCCGTCGGGGCTGAAACAGCCACCGATACCACCTCAGCGACCACCACCTCTGGCAAGCCGCTAAAAGTCTCCGCAAAAAAAAACACGCCTTCTGAACCGCTGATGGTTGTTACCGCCCCACGGCAGGAGCAAGAAGCGGGCAGCAAAACCACCGTCACCGCCGAAGAGATGCAGAACAAAGGTGCCAATGATTTTGGCTCCATCATGCGCTATGAACCGTTGATCAGCGCCACCGGAACCAGCGGCGGCTCTTCGGCAGGCAAGAGCGGCTTCGACCGTAGTGGTTACACTGGCTATAACATTCGTGGTCTGGAAAGTAACCGTGTCGGGCTGGATGTGGATGGCATTCCACAACCTGCTGCAACCGGCCGCAGCTATGTCGGGCGTGCCGGTCTGAATACCTTTGGTATCGGGCGCGATTACATCGACCCCTATATGTATGGTCAGGTGGATATCGAATCGGGTGCCACCTCAACCTCGAAGGCCAATAACGCCATCGGCGGCGCAGTTTCATTCGTGCCGAAATCGGCGGATGATTATCTGTCTCTGGACAAGTCCACTTACTTTGGTTATCAGTCGGATTATGACTCCTCCAACCGCAGCTGGCACAACGGCATCACTGCCGCTGCTGGTGATGAAACGCTGCGTGGCGTGTTCGTCTACAGCCGCCGCGACGGTCAGGAAACCCGTAATAACAGCGGAACGATCGATGCGTATCCGGCCAACTGGCATTCCAACGCGCTGATGGCTTCAGGTATCTGGCAGCCCAACGATGAGCACAAGCTGACCGGCACCGTCGACTATTACGACAAGACCAACCATACCCATTACGACGCCTGGGACAGCACTGGCAAAACCATCTGGGGCACCGCGCAGCAGCAGAGTAACACCCGCCGCTGGGGCGTCAGCCTCAAGGATGAGTGGACGCCTGCCAATGCGTTTATCGACAGCCTGACTTCACGGGTGTTCTGGCAGCAGACCCAGGCGCACGACAACACCTATATGCCTTCCAGCGCCACGGCGATGGAGCGGGTCTATTCCGATTATGATGTCGATACCTGGGGCTTTGACACCCAGCTGGCAAAAATGCTTGGGCGTCATGAGCTGAGCGGCGGCCTGAACGGCAGCATCAGCGACACCAAACGTCCGTTTCGCCAGGAGCCTCCGGCCAGCCAGTACAGCGTGATCATGCAGCCGGACGCCAACAGCCGCAGCTACACGCTGGGCGGTTATGTGCAGGATAAAATCCACTTCGATCTCGACGGCCATGACTTCAGCGTTGTGCCGGGCGTTCGTGTGGCTCATCAGTCCACTAAACCTGAAAACCTCAGCAGCCTGACCACCGGTAGCAGCGTGCTGACGGAGGACCAGCTGCAAACCCTGTATGGCAAAGAGAACACCGATACCCAGCTGCTGCCATCGCTGAGCTTTAACTACGATCTGACACCAACGCTGATGACCTACGTGATGTACAAGCGCGGCGCACAGTTCCCGAATGCCAGCCAGCTGTATGGTTCCTGGAACCTCGGTTCAAGCTATGCCGGATCGCAGCAGTACGCATTAATCGGCAACAGCGATCTGAAAACAGAAACCAGCGACAACTACGAATGGGGCCTGAAAGGGGAGCCGGTGGAGGGCGTCTCGCTGAACGCAGCGATGTTCTATAACACCTATAAGAACTTTATCGCCTACACCCGCTATACCCGCTCCGGCAACCCGTCGATGTTCGGCAATGTTCCGTCGAATATCTACACTATTTATCAGGCTGAGAACCGTGATAAGGCCTATATCTATGGTGGCCAGCTCAGCACTAAACTGAACTTCGGCACCTGGTTTGAAGAGGTCAACGGCCTGAGCGCCACCTTCGCGCTGGGCTACAGTGAAGGGAAGTCTAAATCCAGCTACTCCGGCGACAGCTATGTCGACCTGGACAGCGTGGCTCCGGTGAAAGCCATTGTCGGCGTGGCGTGGGACGATCCTGCCAAACGTTACGGTGCTGCCGTGACCGCGACCTTTGTCAAAGGCAAGCGCGCCACCGACACTAACCGTGAAAGCTATACCAACAACGGTACTGCTCTGACGGACTCTACCAGCGAGTATATGCGCGTGCCGGGCTACGGTATGGTGGATATGACGGCTTACTGGCAGGTGGCGAAAAATGTCCGGGTGAACGGTGGCATCTATAACCTGACTGACCGTAAATACTGGGATTATCTGAGCAGCCGTAACCTGACAGAAAGCACCAATCAGGATGCTTATGATAAAGCGCTGGCAGTGATGCCCGGCCGCACCTTCCAGCTGGGCGTCAATGTCGACTTCTGATCGTAACGCCTTCTAATTAACCACACGTTGCCCTGCGCACTTCGCAGGGCTCAAAGGAGAGCAAATGCGGAGTACCCTATACCAACGTTTTCAGGCGCTGAAGACAGAGCAGCCGAAAAAATATGCCCGTGAGCTGGCTGGCCTGCTTGGCGTCAGTGAAGCTGAGCTGACTCAGGCCCGCACTCAGGATGATGCGGTGGCGCTGAAGCCCGATTTCACCGCGTTATTACCGGCGCTGGAAGCGGTGGGTGAAACCAAATCTATTACCCGTAACGAGTATGCCGTGCATGAGCAGATAGGGCGTTATGAAAACTTACATCTGGGCGGGCATGCCGGGCTGATCCTCAACCCACGTGCGCTTGACCAGCGTATATTCCCTTCACAGTGGAAAAGTGCCTTTGCGCTGCTGGAGCAAACCGCGCGTGGCGATCGCCACAGCATCCAGATTTTCGATGCGCACGGTGATGCCATCCTGAAAATTTACACCACGCCAGAAACTAACATGACGGCCTGGCAGGCGTTAGTGGCGGAGTTCACCGCCAAAGAGTCCCCTGCGCTGACCGTTACTCCGGCGCAGCCGGTGGCGTTAAATCAGCAACCGGACAATGCGCTGATCGAGCAGGAATGGCGTGCCATGACGGACGTACATCAGTTCTTTGGCCTGTTAAAACGCCACAACATTTCCCGTCAGCAGGCGTTTCGTGCCGTGGCCAGCGATCTGGCAATCAGGGTGGATAACAGCGCGCTGAGCGAGCTGCTGAAGCTGGCGCAGAACGATGGCAACGAGATCATGATTTTCATCGGTAACCGCGGCTGCGTGCAGATCTTCACCGGCGTGGTGGAGAAGCTGATGCCGATGGAGAACTGGCTGAACATCTTCAACCCGACATTCACTCTGCACCTGATGGAAGACTCCATCGCCGAGAGCTGGGTAACCCGCAAATCAACGGCAAACGGCACGGTGACCAGTCTGGAACTCTTTGCTGCCGATGGCACGCAGATTGTCCAGCTGTACGGTCAGCGCACCGAAGGTGAGCCGGAACAAGCCCGCTGGCGCGAACAGATCGCCATCCTGACTGATGAAGGAGCCGCCGCATGAAAGCGTGGCTGATAGCATTGCTGGCGCTGCCTTTATCGCTGATGGCGGAACAGCGGGTAGTGTCGATTGGCGGTGACGTGACGGAAATCATCTACGCGCTGGATGCGCAGCAGAGCCTGGTGGCCCGCGATTCCACCAGCCTGCAGCCTGCTGTGGCCACTAAACTGCCTGACGTAGGCTATATGCGCCAGCTGAATGCGGAAGGGATCCTGGCGATGAAGCCGACGCTGGTGATTGCCAGCGAGCTGGCAAAACCCTCTATTGCGCTGCAACAGGTTGAGCAGGCTGGCGTGAAGGTGGTGACGGTGACGGGCGAACCTTCGCTGAGCGCCATCCATCGGAAAATTGCCACCATCGCCAGCACGCTGAACCGGGAAGAACAGGGCAAAGCGCTGGAAGCGAAGATGGACAGCCAGCTGTCTGGCGTGTCGGACAAGCCGCTGCCGGTTAAGGTGCTCTATATCCTTAATCCCTCCGGCATGAAGGCGATGGCGGCCGGAACGGATACCGCCGCAGATGGCGCGATCCGCAGCGCAGGGTTGCAGAACGCCATGGGCAACATTCCGCACTATCAGGCGCTGACCCAGGAAGGCATTGTGGCGAGTGCGCCACAGCTGGTGGTGATTGGCGAAGACGGGCTGAAGGCGATGGGCGACGAAGATAAAATCTGGCAGTTGCCTGGTCTGGCGCTGACTCCGGCAGGGAAAAATCACAACCTGCTGGTGGTGGACGAGATGTCGCTGCTGGGCTTTGGTCTGCAAACCCCGGCCGCGATTTCCAGACTGCGTAACGCAGCAGAAGCCGTGGCGCAATGAAAACGGTGAACGTGCAGCGCGGGCTGCTGGTGATGCTGGTATTGATGGTGGCGATGGTACTGCTGGCGGCGAATATCGGCGCGATGCGACTGTCCCTGCCCGTGGTCTGGCACGCCCCAGCTGACAGCATGATCTGGAAGATCTGGTGGAATATCCGTTTGCCGCGCGTTCTCCTTGCCGTGCTGGTGGGTGCCGCGCTGGCACTCTCCGGCGCGATGATGCAGGGCCTGTTTCGTAACCCTCTGGCCGATCCCGGCCTGATGGGGATCAGCAGCGGCGCTTCGCTGATGCTGGCTTTTTCCATTGTTATCCCTGTGGCTCTGCCCGCTGCGCTGGCACTATGGTGGCCGATGCTGGCCGCCTTTGTGGGCAGTATTACGGTAACGGTGATTATTTTTATCCTCAGCCGCCACAGCAGTGCCACGCTTTCCCGGCTGTTACTGGCCGGAATAGCCATTAATGCTCTTTGTGGTGCGGCAGTAGGGATCCTGTCGTGGCTCAGCAACGATCAGCAACTGCGCCAGCTTTCGCTTTGGGGTATGGGCTCGCTGGGCCAGGCGCAGTGGTCAACGGTGCTGGCCTGTGCTGCGGTGATCCTGCCTGCCATGCTGGCGACTCAGTGGCAGGCGCGTCGGCTTAATTTATTGCAGCTGGGCGATGAAGAAGCGCATTACCTCGGCGTGGATGTTCGCCGCACCCAGCGGATCCTGCTGGTGCTCAGCGCGCTGATGGTTGCTGCTGCAGTGGCGGTCAGTGGCATCATCGGTTTTGTCGGGTTGGTGGTGCCACATCTGATCCGTCTGTGCATGGGCGGCGATCACCGCTGGCTGCTGCCGGGCGCGACATTACTCGGGGCTATTCTGATGCTGCTGGCTGACACCCTGGCCCGCACGATGGTGGCTCCGGCTGAAATGCCGGTAGGGTTGTTGACCAGCCTGCTTGGTGCTCCGTGGTTTTTATGGCTGATCCTGCGTCGCCAGGAAGGTCGAGATGAGTAGAATTTTACAGGCGGTTGGCGCTTCTTATCGGGCAGGGCAGCGGTTGCTGATTGACCATGTGTCACTGACGCTGCAGCCGGGCGAAATGGTCTCGCTGATTGGACCGAATGGTGCAGGTAAATCCACGCTTCTGCGGATGCTGACCGGATTTCTGCCAGCAAGCCAGGGGAGCTGTACCCTTGATAACCGGCTGATTGAAAGCTGGCCGCGCGATCGTCTGGCCCGCAGCAGGGCGGTGATGCGTCAGCAGAGCCACGTTGAGTTTGCCGTGCCGGTGCGGGACGTGGTGGCAATGGGCCGTGCGCCCTGGCCGGGACGGGCCAGCCAGCGAATGGTCGACGAAGTGATGCAGCTTACGGGCTGCGACGATCTGGCAAACCGCGACTATCGCTATCTTTCCGGTGGCGAGCAGCAGCGGGTGCAGCTCGCCAGAGCACTGGCACAGCTGTGGCATGATGATGGCCCACAGGGCTGGCTGTTTCTGGATGAGCCGACCTCGGCGCTGGATCTCTATCACCAGCAGCACGCTTTACGACTGCTGCATCAACTGACCCGCAAGGGCCAGCTGGCGGTATGTTGCGTCCTGCACGAACTGAATCTGGCGGCCTTGTGGTCAGACAGAATGTTGCTGCTGCATCAGGGCTCACTGGTGGCCAGTGGCACGCCAGCAGAGGTGATGACTGAAGAGACGCTAACCCGCTGGTATCAGGCCGATCTGCAGGTTCATCACCACAGCCAGGACGCGGTGCCACAAATCGTCCTGCGGCGATAAAAGCAGGAAGCCCTGAAGATTGTCGCAGCCAGCTTCTTCCCGTATCTGCCGCTGCGCTTCCGTCTCCACGCCTTCCGCCGTCACCTCCAGCCCCAGCGAATGCCCAAGCCGGATCACCGTTTCCACTATGGTGGTGGCATTCGGCTGGATGCCGGGCATCCGGGCAAAGCAGCGGTCAATCTTCGGGAACTGCGTCAGGTAATTCAGACTGGAATAGCCGGTGCCAAAATCATCCAGCGCGATCCGGTATCTTTTCCCCGCAGCGATATCAGGCTCTTATGAAGTAAAGACATTATTCCATAGTCTGTTACCGGCAAAGGGTAACTCATTCTTTTACGGGAAATTATTCAGTCCACTTTAAAATCATGCAGCGCATCGCGGTTAATTTCGATACCCAGCCCTGGGCCTGTCGGGATTGCCACCCGTCCCTGATGATGGGTTATCGGCGTGGTCAGGATGGCCTGACGGATTGGGTGCTCGGTGCGGTCAAACTCCAGCAGAGGCTCGGTGGGGGACAGCGATACCGGCGTGTGCGACGGCACCAGCGCCATCCACTGCAGCGAGGCGGCGATGCCGATACCGGTGCCCCAGACGTGAGGATTAGTCCGGATGCTGAAGGCCATCGCCATATCGGCGATTTTCTTGCACTCAGACAGGCCGCCAGCGGAACAGATGTCCGGTTGCAGAATATCCATCGCGCCGTGGTCAGAAGCCAGCATCAGCGTGGTCTCGTCATCCATCTCTTGCAGCAGTTTACCAATGCTCTTATCCAGCACCTTGTAGCACTCGCGCATCACATCATCGTAAGCCTGCGCCTTGCCTGCCTCATAAAATGGTGATTGTGGATCCACCTGGCCGAGGCAGTTATGGTGCGACTCGTCTGCCAGGCGGTGCACGGTGGCCCACAGGGAGAAGTCATGTTTCTGTGTCAGGCTAATGGCGGTGTCGCACAGCCAAAGGGATTGCTCATCACCCTCCTGCAGCGTGGCTGGCAGATAGCTCTCCTGCGGGGATGCCTTCACCACCCACTTGCTGTAAAACGGGCCGAAATTCTTCAGCAGCTCGTTGCCCAACGCCTGGTCGGACGTCAGGCGATCCTTGCGGGTGACCTGGCTTTGCAGGATCTCAATCTCATTCAGTGCAGGCTGATAGCGTACGAGGAAGAAGCGCACGCTGCCCTCCACGCCGTGGTTGCTCAGCGGCAGCCAGTCGCTCCACTGGCCCAGAGTCAGAGTGACATTTTCATCTGCCAGGCGCAGCACTGGCTGGCTGGCGGACTCGTCGAGGGTCATTGCCAGCGAAAGCCCCTGCTGAGCCTGCATGGTCAGGCGGGTGGTGCCCTCGTGCTGCTCCAGCGGCTGCCAGGCCCCCTTTTCGTGATAGGCCAGCGAGGAGGAGGGCGGCCAGCCCAGCTTCTGCTGCCGGGCCTGCTTATTGCCGGTGTGCTGTTCATAAAGGGTGGTGTGGCCCATTGCTTTAAACTGCTCGGCAGGCCATGCCGCCGCGCGTCCCCAGTAGGGCGCAAAGCTGAAATGCGGCGAGTCCGCAGCGACGGTTTCCGGGAAATGACCAGAGATGCCCGCAGCCCTTTGTTTTTCATCAGTGAAAGCAGATTACCGGTCGCTGCATTGTCGGCCGGACTGCCCTGACCAATCCATGAGGTTCCGGGGCACTGACCGGCCATAAACGTCACCCAGTTCACGTCGCCCCAGGCGGAAATAAACGGCAGCAGCTCGCAGGCGGCACCCCGCTGAAAAAGAGTGCGGATATGGGGCAGGATCCCCTCGTCGGAGTACCTTTTCAGCAGGGGCATCGTCAGCCCGTCGACCCCAAATACGATGACTTTACGCATGTCTTCTCCTTAAATAAGTGCCTTCAGCGGGCAGAGACTGAAATGGAAACGGACTGGCCATACAGCGGCGTTTTATTGATGATGCAGTCCATTACGCTGTTCATACTGCTGCGAATATGCTGGCGCATTGCCTCTTCCGCGCGGTTCTCATCGCGTGCCAGCAGCGCCAGCAGCACCTCGCGGTGTTCATAATAGGACTGCAATTTGCGACCGGGCAGGCGGCTGGCGATGATGTGAAACTGCCGCAGCCGGTCGATGTAGTTGGTCATGATGGTATTGATGTAGTGGTTGTCGATGCAGGTGCAAATCATCTCGTGCAGCGAATCGCCGGGATCGCTGACCGCCGCCTCATCTGCCAGCAGGCTGGTTTCAATCGAGGCGAGGTAGTGCTGCATCTGCTGCAGTTGCTCTTCGCTCAGCCGGTGAGTGGCGTTGCGGGTGGCGATGCCCTCCAGCGCCTCGCGGATCAGAAACAGCTCCTGAATATCCCGCAGCTTAATTTCCGCGACGAACCAGCCCTTGCGCGGGGCCAGCTCAACGAAGCTCTCCTGCTGCAGCCGGTAGAGCGCTTCACGTACCGGCGTGCGGCTCATTGCCAGCTGCTCAATCAGCCCCATTTCCGTCAGCGAGCTGCCCGGCGCGATCTCCATATTGAGGATCATCTCTTTGATCCTCTCGTAGGCGATAAAGCTCAGCGATTTTTTGATATTGCCCGTTGTGGCAGGAGACATAGTCACACTCCTTCTTTTATCTGGCATCTTGCTCAGGGGGGATCTCTTTCAGCTGAAAGCGCTGGATCTTGCCGACCATAAACAGATAGCAAAGCACCACCACTACCGCATGAGCGACCACGAACAGCAGGACGCCGTTGAACGAGCAGAATAAAGCCGATGGCGATAGGTGTGGTGATGCTGGAGGCATTGCTGAAGGTATTCAGCACGCTGCCTGACAGGCCGGAAATCTGCGACGGCGCGGTGTCGGCGTTGACCGTCCATCCCATGCCACCAATACCTTTGCCGAGGAAAGAGAGCGTCATAATAAAGACCACCGCGCTTTCGGAAGAGGTGTAGTTTCACAGCACCATCATCGTACAGAGCACCATGCCGCTGACAATCGGGATTTTGCGTGCCACAGAAACGGAGGTGCCGCGCTTAATCAGCAGATCGGAAACAAAACCACCCAGCAAGCCGCCGAGGAAGCCACAAATCGCCGGAACCGCGGCCACCATGCCCGCCTTCATAATGTTCATGTGCTTTTCCTGCACCAGATAGACCGGAAACCAGGTAATAAAGAAGAAGCCGATGGCGTTGAGGCAGTACTGCGCCAGAGAGATACCCAGCATCATCCGGCTGGTCAGCAACTGTTTCAGGTAGCCCAGATGCGGTCCTTTCTGGTCTGCACGCCCGCCGCCATCCATGTCCACCAGCGCACCGCCGCTGGTCATGTACTCCAGCTCCGCGTCATTGACTTTGGGATGATCTTTCGGGTTGTGGATCCACTTTTTCCAGACTGGCAGAAACGCTATCCCCGGCAAGCCCATCACGGTAAAGGCGGCGTGCCAGCCGTAGCTGTGGATCAGCCAGCCCATTAGCGGCGCAAAGAACACGGTGGAGCCATATTGCGCCGAGTTAAAGATGGCGGCAGCGGTGCCACGTTCCGCAGCAGGGAACCAGGCGGCGACAATCCGGCTGTTGGCAGGGAAAGAGGGGGCTTCTGAGCCGCCGACCAGGAAGCGCAGCACAAACAGCACTGCCACCGCCGCCGCGCCGGTCACGAAGCCTGCCAGCCCGGTCATCAGGGTGAACAGTGACCAGAAAAAGATGCTGAAAGCATGGATTTTTTTCGAGCCAAAGTGGTCAAGCAGCCAGCCGCCGGGCAACTGAAAAATCACGTAGGCCCAGCCGAAGGCGGAGAAGATAAAGCCCATATCCACCGGGCTGAGGCCCAGCTCATTCGCCATACTGGGGCCGGCGAGGGAGATGGTGGCCCGGTCGGCGTAATTAATCAGCGTGATAAAGAACAACACAAAAACCACTACCCAGCGGGTATTGGTCCTTTTTGCTGTCAGTGCGTCTTCCGTCAGCGGAAGAACTTTCTGGTCACCCTGCTGCTGATGCATAGCGGAACCCCTTGTCTGATAACGCCTGGTGGCATTGTTAATGCATTGCATTTAATTTGTATATGAATTGTATGCAACGTAGAAAGGGCGGATTTTCACGTCAAGCAACGAGGCAAAGCAGATCGGGGTTCTGTGAGGCTGAACACGAAACGAGCAGGAGAAAGGCGTTGTGAAGTGGAGTCTGATGCAGGCGGGCAGCCTGAAACTGCCCGCTACTGTGCTGTGATATTACTGGAAGGATCGGCGGTCACCGGCATCGGTGCGACGTCAGATGGCAGGAAGATATGGTCGAGAATATTCCTTGCCAGCGGCGCAGCGGTTACACCGTTAACTCCACCGTTTTCCAGGATCAATGCCATCGCCACCTTAGGATTATTGAACGGCGCAAAGGCAGTATAGAAAATATGGTCGCGCAGACGCTGCGGGATCATCTTAGCGTTATAGACCTGGTTCTGCTTCAGGCCAAATACCTGCGAGGTGCCACTTTTCGCCGCGATGCCGTAAGGCGCGGTATGAAAATACTTATAACCGGTGCCGTTTGGCGCATTTGCCATACCAAACATCGCATGGCGTACCAGGCTCCAGTAAGGCGAGTTGGCATCACCAATCTGCTGGGCAGGGATCGTCTGCCTCCACGGCACCACTTCTTTGCCCTGTTTCTCTTCGTACATCAGGTGTGGCTGGATCACCCGGCCATTGTTGATCAGCGTATCCAGCGCCTTCACCATCTGGATCGGTGTGGCAATCCAGTAGCCCTGGCCGATCCCCACCGAGACGGTATCCCCCTGATACCAGCCTTTTTTATGCACTCTCTGCTTCCATTCCCGGCTTGGCAACAGCCCGTTGTACTCTTCGTTCAGGTCGATGCCGGTGGACTTACCGTAACCGAACTGGCTGAGCATGGTGTGAATACGGTCAATGCCCATCATAAACGCCACCTGATAGAAGAAAGTGTCCGCTGACTCCTCAATCGCCCGGGTGACATCCAGCATGCCGTGGCCGGATTTTTTCCAGTCGCGATACTTGCGCTGGGTGCCCGGCAGTGTCCATGTGGAAGCTCCAAAGAAGGAGGTTGAAGGCGTGATCACGTGGGTTAACAGCGCCGACATCGCCATATAAGGCTTAACGGTGGAAGCCGGTGGATAAAGTCCCTGGGTGACGCGATTAATCAACGGCAGATCTTTATTCCCCAGCAGCTCTTTATATGCCTTATAGCTGATGCCCTTCACAAACGGATTGGGATCGTAACTGGGGCTGGAGACCATTGCCAGCACTTCGCCATCTTTGGGGTTTTCGATCAGCACTGCGGCACGCTGCCCGACCAGCTGGGTTTCAACATACTGCTGCAGGCGCAGATCCAGCGTCAGATAAATATTTTTACCCGCAACCGGAGGGACTTCTTTCAGTACGCGGATCACCCGGCCATGGTTATCCACTTCCACTTCCTGATAACCCGTTTTGCCGTGCAGCACCGATTCATAATAGCCCTCGATGCCCTGCTTACCGATATTGTGATCGGCGGCGTAGTTCTCCCCGATACCTTCTTTGTCCAGCCGTTTGAAATCGTTATCGTTGATTTTAGAGACGTAGCCGACCACATGAGCCAGGTCAGGACCGTAAGGGTACTGGCGATCTTCGTAGCTGTTGATATCCACGCCGGTGAACTTGTACTGGTTCACCGAGAAGCGGGCGACTTCTTCATCAGTCAGCTCGGTTTTCAGTACCACTGGCTTGTAGCGGCTGTTGGCGTGCAGCGCACGGGTAAAAGTATCGATATCGTCTGGAGAGAGATCGACAATGGGTGCCAGCTGGACCAGCAATGACTTCATATCCTGGACTTTGTACGGCAGGATCTCGATGTCATACCAGGTGACGTTTTTAACCAGTGGAATGCCATCGCGGTCGAAGATGATGCCGCGCGTTGGCGCAATGGGGATCATCTTGATGTCGTTCTGGTTAGAACGTGTCTGATAATACTGATTTTGCTCGATCTGCAGATGCCAGAGATTCACCACCAACGTGACGAATCCTGCCAGTACGACCCCAAAGGCGATTAAAGCCCTGCGAACAAACAGCCTCTCTTCTTCTTCAAAATCTCTGAATTTCATTACCGGGCAATCGCGTTATTATTTTTCATTTTCCTGCTTAATGATAAAGATTACGCAACAAATCACGACCCGAAAGATGCATCCCGGGCCGTTAAAGTGTGACATTTGTTGAAGATGTAACAAGGTGAGTCATTATGAGCAGTGCATTGTGCGGCAGAGTCAGCCCTGGCTGAAATACGTCTCAGAGAGCTTGCGGCATCTGGAAGTGCTGCTTCAGAAAGCTGACGGCCTCTGCTGCCCGGCTGGACAGAGGCCACTCCGCGCGGTGGATCAGCCAGATGGTATCCATCACCGGTGCTCCGCACTCCACCACGCTGATCTCCTGCTGGCGTAAAAAGGCCAGACGCGCAAACTGAGGGATGACCGCAAAACCCAAACCCCTGGCCACGGGTTCAAGGATCAGGCTGACCTGGTTACTGAAGCCGCGCTGAGGCAGATTGCGGATTCCGGGGTTGCCGGGAAACCGACGGCTGAGCAGACGGGTGGCCATCGGATGCCCGTCTGGGTGATCGATAAAGCCGATACGCTCCAGATCCTGCCAGCTATGCACCTCCTCTCCGCGTGGGATCACCAGCTCCAGTGGCTCTTCAGTAAAGGGTTCGGCGAGCAGTCGCCGGTCATCCGGTCTCAGGGTAATCAGCCCCATCTCAAACCGGTTGTGCAGCACTGCGTCCATCACTTCAGCGTCCGGCGCAAAGCGATGGCGGATTACCAGTTGCGGATGCTGTTGCTGCAGTGAAAGCAGCAGGGGATACAAACGCAGTCCAATACTGCCGGGACTGATCAGGCCGATTTCTCCGCAGGTGACGTCGGTTTCACTCATGCGCAATGTCAGGCGTTTTTCGGCCAGATCCAGCTCGTGGCAGTAATCCAGCAGCGCCTGTCCGGAAGGCGTCAGCTCCAGCGGCCGTTTGGTGCGCAGGATCAGCGGCCCGAGCTGCTGTTCCAGATGCCGGATATGCTGGCTGACCGCAGCCTGGGTAATGCCCAGACGCCCGGCAGTCCCGGTAAAGCTGCCGACTTCGGTCAGTACAGCAAAGGATTTCAACCACTGGGGATGCAGCATAATGAAATTTTATAATCCCTATAACCATAAGCCTGTTTTCATTATAGTCCGCCCGGCGTAGCCTGAACATCTCTTAAACCAGGGTCTCTGCCCATGGCAGAAAGGTATTTATGAGCACTGAACAAACATCAGGTCTTCCACAGAGCTGGCGCGGCTGGGTCTGGCTGGGCGGTGAGTCTCTGCTGGCGTTGCAGGAAAAGACCATTGAAGCGGAGCCGCTGCAGCCCGGTCAGGTGCTGGTGCGCAACGCGGCGGCGGGGCTGAACCCGGTCGACTGGAAGGTGCTGGAACCCAAAATCGGGCTGGCTCCCGGTGTTGACGGGGCCGGAACGGTGGTGGTCACAGGGCGCAGCGTGGCGGAAAGCTGGCTGGGCCAGCGGGTGGCTTACCACCAGAATCTGCATGCCCAGGCAGCTTTGCCGCTTACACCCCGCTGGCGGAAGAGGTGCTAATCCGCGTGCCGGATGCCCTCAGTTTTGCCCAGGCTGCCGCCATTCCCTGTCCGGCCCTGACCGCATGGCAGGCGCTGGAAAAGCTGCCGCAGCGGGCGGGAGCCGAAGTGATGATTGCCGGAGCCGGAGGGTCGGTTGGGCATTTTCTGCTGCAGCTGGCGGTGGCGAGAGGCTACCGGGTGACGGTGATGTGCCACGAGCGCCACTGGCAACGTCTGCAGGCGCTGGGTGCGGAAAGCTGTCTGGCCGATCCGGTTTCTGGCGAAAACCAGATGGGGAATGACCACCAGCGGCGTTACTTCGCGCTGATTGACTGCGTTGGAGCAGCCCATGCGCTGGCTCTGAGCGACGTGCTGAAGGCCAACGGCCATCTCGTCTGCATCATGGGACGTGCAGCAGAGTGGCCGTGCGAGCCTTTTGGCCGTGCGCTCTCCCTGCATGAAGTGGCACTGGGTGCCCTGCATCAGCACGGTAATCATGACGACTGGCGTGCATTAACGGCCAGCGGCGAACAGATCCTGCAGCAGCTGGCAACAGGAACGCTGCAGCATGAACAGCAGTTGGAGTTCTCCTTTGATCAACTGCCGCAGCAGCTGACAGCACTGCAACACCGCAACTTCAGCGGTAAACAAATCATTCTTTTCTGACCGAGGTAACTATGGCCGGGCTTTTTACTCCTTTTACGCTGAAAGACGTGACATTACGCAACCGCATTGCGGTCCCTCCGATGTGCCAGTACAGCGCAGTTGATGGCGTCAGCAATGACTGGCATCGGGTACATTACAACAGCCTGGCGCGCGGTGGTGCGGGGCTGGTTATTGTGGAGGCCACGGCGGTGTCGCCGGAAGGGCGCATTACACCAGCCTGCCTGGGGATCTGGAACGATGAGCAAGCTGCAAAGCTGGCGGAAATCGCCGGTGAGATTAAAGCCGCCGGTGCCGTACCGGGGATCCAGATTGCTCACGCCGGGCGAAAGGCCAGCGCCAATAAACCGTGGGAGGGCGATGATCACATCGCGAAAACTGATCCACGCAGCTGGGAAACGCTTGCCCCTTCCGCTACCGCCTTCGGGGCGAACCTGCCACAGGTGCCGCACGAAATGACGCTGGAAGAGATTGCCCGCGTGCGTAACGACTTTGCCGTGGCAGCCCGCCGCGCCCGGGATGCCGGGTTTGAGTGGCTTGAGCTGCATTTTGCACACGGTTATCTGGCTCAGAGCTTTTTCTCGGTGCATGCCAACCAGCGTCAGGATCGGTATGGCGGCAACCTGGAAGGACGCAGTCGCTTCCTGCTGGAAACACTGGCCGCTGTGCGGAATGAGTGGCCGGAAAATCTGCCGCTGACCGCACGCTTTGGCGTAATTGAATATGATGGCCGCGATGAACAGACGCTGGAAGAAGCCATTACGCTGACCCGCCAGTTCCGTGCCGGTGGGCTGGATCTGCTCAGCGTCAGCGTCGGCTTCTCCACCCCGGATGCCAGTATTCCCTGGGGACCGGCTTTTCTCGCTCCGATTGCTGAACGTGTCCGCCGTGAAGCCCAGATCCCGGTGGCTTCAGCCTGGGGGATTGACTCTCCGCTGATTGCTGACCAGACCATTGAAAACGGTGAGCTGGACCTGGTCATGGTGGGCAGGGCGCACCTCTCTAACCCGAACTGGCCCTATCAGGCGGCGCTGGCGCTGAAAAAGGAGCAGGCTTCCTGGGTGCTGCCTGCTCCTTATGCTCACTGGCTGGATCGTTATCGCGTCAGTGAATAGCTTCTGACCTTCTCAGGCGGGGAGTTAGCGCTCCCTGCCTGTCCCGCAGGTAAACAGTTGAATCTGGCATAAAGATTGATGATCTGCCGGTAGCAAAGCAGCGACATATCGTTGAGCCGGGACATGCCCAGTTTACGAAACGCATTCTGCTTATGGGAGCTGATGGTTTTCGCCGACAGGTTCAGTTTGCGGGAAATAAAATGGGGCGAGCGTCCGCCCGCCAGCTCCCGCAGCACGATATTTTCTTTTCTGGAAAGATGTTCAGTCTGATTGCGGTCATTACTGGTTAACTGTTTCAGCAGCGGCAGGATTTTTTTAAACGGACATTTTTTAGAAATGAGCCAGTACGGATGAAAACCGCTGTATTCTCCCTGCAGAGGCAAATCGACCACAAAAACAACATTTACGTTGAAATAACGGGTATGGCAGTTAATTTGGGGGGACTGGAAATGACAGGAGTAATTCACATCAACAATAACAATATCTTCTTGTCTGAAAGTGCAATAATAAAAAAGCAGTAAGCCACTCTCATAATTAAACACTTTCATCTCTGTACCGCTGGCGGCCATAACGCTTTTGAGTCCACTGACAAAAAATTTGTCATCAGAAATAATATAGATGCACATAATTCCCTCTGCGATTAATTATCCATAAACATGCGGTGGGGCTGCTGGTTTTCGTTCAGTAATAATAAATAGTGAACGTGGCGGTCGCTTCTGCTTTACCCGGAGTGACGTGCGGTGCAGTCTGAATATAGCGGGCTACAAGCGGTACTGACTGCTGAGCCGCGCCATTATCCGGCAGGGTGAACAACCGGCTGACACCAAAAGTAACCGGTTGGGGTGAGGGATCGCTTTTCTCTCCCCATGCGAGCTGAATGCCGATGCCAGTAGCGCTTTCCTTGCTACTTCTGAGGCCCATAATGCCCAGCCCGCTGTCGAGGATTTGGGTATTAGGGGAAAGCGTGACGCTGATGCTGTTACTGATTTTCCTCCCTTGTATCATCTGGCCATTCGCGTCAACTCCGCTGCCGACCATGCCATAAAACCGGGGGCAGCCAGTCAGCTTAATAGAAGCATCCTGCCACGGACTGACACTGCCGTTACTTTTAAAAGTTTTTGAAATCTCATAGCTACCCATCGGAACGGAAACATCCGGTGTGGTACATGTTCTTGATACAATGTTAATAGCGCCGGAAAAACTCAGGCTGCCAATATTAACCTGAGGCTGGCCAACCGAATAAAAGTAGTAATTGACCTTCGGTAAACGTTCTCCGCCAATGCTGCCCGGTATAATAACGCCGGTTTTAATTAATACAATGTCAAATTCAATTCCCGGTTGGGGTGTCCATGTGGAATCATTATTTTTCTGCAAACTGGTCAGTGGGTAATTAAAGGGGACCGTATATTGCGTACTGTTCCAGGCATACACCGCCATCCCGATACCGGGTACTTCTGTTTGATAAACCGTTCCAGCAGGGAAAGTGCTGTCAGACCAGTCAGAGACACGGCCTGAACCGCTGAATTCTCCAATGATCGCGGGTTGATCGGGGCCGGCGCTGTTGTCACAGTCAATCATCACCGGGCTGCCGGGCCTGAAGTGTTGACGATAAATTATGGTTCCGTTGCTGGCATCCGGACCGATGGTCAGAGCGCTGCTTTGCAGAGGTAAAACGGCGGCATGCAGCGCCGAATCCCTGATCCCGCAGGCCGCCAGCAGGGAGGAGGAATAGCCTGCCAGCAGCAGGGCGGAGAGGACCAGAATCTCAGGTCTGATAAGATTTTTCATGCTTAAATTCCTCGTTTATTCAGCCAGTTAACTGGCGGTTGTTAACGGACTGCCGGTCCCGGTTTTTCGCATGGACTGTCGAAACGCTGCAGGCGTGGAGAGCGGGCTTTTTCAGCGGGCTGCAGGAGATAGTTCACCGTGCAGTAGCCGTCCTGACCTTCTCCCCACTTCACCCTGAGCTGCCCCTGCATTTCGCTGACCCGGACATAAATCTGTCCTGCCTGGCCCACTGACCCCAGAGGGGTTCCGTCGCTGTCACTGATCTCTGCACCAAATCGCACCGGTTCTCCGTCATAAAGAGCATTGATCAGCAGCGGAGTGCCCTGGCGGGTGGCGTACTTCACTGCCACCACCGCGCCGGAGCGAGGGACAACCTGCTGGGTGGTGTTTTCCAGCTCAACCTCACTGGAAGCGCCGACGGGATCGATGCTGACTTCATTAATCTGATAGGCATCCAGATAAGGCACGGCGGCAAATCCGGCATGGTCAACGTAAATGCCCGGATACGAAGAGACCCTGGCACCCTCGGCTCCACGAGCTTCGACAAGGGCAAAGGTGTCTGAGGTGTAAGGCGTCAGGGTGAGGCCGCCCGCATGGGCCAGCACCGTCCCGCTGAGGCTGAGCGTGCCGCTCTGATAGCCGGTACCCTTGCTGAGAGAACTGCTGATGGAGGCCAGCTGACTGCGATAGCTGCCGGTAACCGATCCCATACTGCTACCCGCAGCGGTTCTGGCTGCGGTTACGCCATAGCTGAAGGGGTTATCCTTGCCCACCGAGCCTGAGACAGTGGCCTGTTCGGCATAGCGCCCGCTGCCGTCACGGGTCAAATCAACCCGGAGCTGCGGCACTGAATGCGTGTCGCTCCTGCCCAGAGGGAAACTGAAATTCATCAGATAGTTATCCTCTGCAATCCCGGTGGAGGACCAGGTTCGGTTGGCGCTCAGCCCCCAGCTGAGTGGGCCGAATCTGTTGCTGTAGCTGAGCTGGAACTGACGGGTATTGCCATCCCGGTTCCAGTAATCCTGCTGGTAGCCGCTGAAGGTGAACTGGCCAAAGCCGTCCGGCAGCGTCTGGATGGCGGTCAGCATCAGCCGCTGTCTGGCACGCCAGGCCAGCGCGGAGAACCGATCGTTTGCAAATGCTTCACGGTTTTGCAAAGTACTCAGCAAATCCTGATAGCCTTTAGTCGAGAACCGCCAGGCAGACAGGGAAAGGTTGCTGTTGGTGGCCTCAATGATTTTGCTGTAGCTGAGGCGATAGCTCTCACCGCCGGAGCCCTGCTGGCTGCCTGGCAGTGGGGCGGTATCGCGGGAATGTGTGACATCCAGCGCAAATGCTCCCACCTCTGTCCCTATCGCTGCTCCCAGCTGCAGCGCGGCATAACGATCGCTGAGCTGCAGACCACCCCAGCCCGTGACGGCATTGCTGATACCCTGTTGCCAGCTGGCCTGCCACAGGGCCGGATGACTGCGCAGGCTGCTGCTGCGAATTTTTCCGGCGGTGAAGTCATATCGGTAATTGCCCGGTCGCAACAGCTGAGCAATGGCGGAGTAAGGCACGCTGAAATGTTGCTCCGTTCCGTCCGATTCATGGACCGTGACGGCCAGATCGCTGCCATAGCCAGCAGGATAGAGGTCGTTAATCAGAAACTCTCCGGGAGAGACGGTTGTTTCATAAATCAGCCGGTCGTTCTGCCGGACGCTGACGCGGGCCGTTGTCCGCGCAATGCCCCGAATTTCTGGCGCGTAGCCACGAAGGGCGTCAGGCAGCATGCGGTCATCGCTGGCAAGCTGGACTCCGGTAAAGGGCAGGGTATCGAAGATCTCACCCGGCGTGGAGGTCTGGCCTGCCAGCATCCGACCCTGCAGAAAAGGGACATCCCGCTGGACATAGGTGTTCAGCGAGCTGTAGCTGCCTTGCTGATGCTCCTGCCAGCTGGCGCTGCCGTTATGCCGCAGATACCAGCTCCCAAGATTCAGCCCGGCATTAAGGGTGCCCCAGGCGGACTGATAAACTTCTCCCCGGCTTTCACTGCGCCAGGCACTGACGGTATAGCCCAGCGGCAGGGCGGGGATGCCGCTGTCCCACAGGGAGGGATCGGTTGCCCCGCGGGCGGTCCTGGCCAGGTAAATCTGCGGCACGTTAATATCCAGCCGCTGTTCATTGCTGTCATAAATCACCTGCGCCTGAGGGAATTTTTTCTGCAGATCGCTACAGGCTGAGGGCTTGTTTTCGTCGCTGAACAGACCCGGCGGGATCCTGCTTGCGGCGAAGGGGATTTTTTTTAACAGGGATTGATCAAGGCAGGCATAAATTGAGCCGTCCGGGCGGGCGACCATGCGAATTTTATATTGTCCGGTAGTTCGGTTATTGATATAGACCGCCGTGAGGTATGTGCCGGGCATTGCCGCTGCGCTTTTGGCGAAGCGGCTCAGGTCAACGGAACTTTTGTCGCTGACATACAAAAATGAGTTATCAAACTCAGCGTCTTCCGCATCTGCGGGGGGGGCGGAGGGCGGTTCAGTCGCCGCCGGGCCCGGGCAGGAAAAATGCACCAGAAAACAAAAAAGCAGCATCCGGGCTCCTTTTCTGCCCTTGCCACGCAGGGAAGTTTTCATTGAAATCCTTTTCAGAAAGCATCCAGGTCAGTCGTTGCCGTGACCGGGCGTTGGGACAGAAATCATGCTGGCTGCTACTCCTGCAGCGTGGCGCTGAAATCGATGATTGCGCCAAAGTCATTGACGAATTCACCGTTAATTGTATCGCCCTGTTTGCCGGACAAATTGAACGTCTGAGACTGAAATGGCGCGACCATTTTTCCGTCAACCTTTTTCCCGCCCAGTGTGATACTCGCCAGCGAAGCGTAATAAGGCGTGAGATTACTGGCAGTAATTTGTCCATCGCGGGAATACCACTTCATGGTTTTCACCGTATCGCTGGCGTGACCTGACAGCCCGGCAGGACGGTAGAAAAATTTGATCCGGGTACGAAAGGCCATCTGCAGATAATTTGTCTCTTTAAGCAGCTTATTCTTCGCCGGAACTTCCAGCACGTTCAGCCAGAATAAAGTCTCCCGGTCTTCGGGTAAGGTTGGATCGGTCTGGCTGATGCGCAGAGTCTGTCCTTTACCGGCATCAATGCGGTTAAAGGGGGGAGTCAGAACAAAAGGAACGTGGATATTTTCCGGTTTGCTCTTCATATCGCCGTCGTCAAGCCAGCTTTGGATCAGCACCGGACGCTCGCCCATGTTGGTCACTTTAACGCTGACTTCACGGGAATCTGACGGATAGATAACCCTTGTCCCGCTGACCACAATGCTGGCAGATAGCAGGGGACTGAATAATGTAAAAAATATCGCACAACAGAGGGCAGGAGAGAATGAAATAGTTTTATTCATGCCGTTTTTCTTTATCCAGTAAAAAAGGCAGAGGAATAAATTCCTCTGCCACTGCTGTTATTTATAAATGATGGAATAAGTTACGCTGCTATTCACCAGGCCTGGGATGGTCGCCTGGTTGGCATAATACTCAACCAGGTATGGCAGGCTTAAACTGCCATTAGCGATATCACCGTAGAAGTTATTGGTTTCCTGGCTTGTGTTACCAACTATAATAACCGGTGTATTGGTATTGCTGCCGTCGCGCAGCTGCAGGGATACGTTGGTACCAGCCGAGCCGGTGTTGCTCAGACGACCGTTGCTGTCCACGTTCTGGCCGGATTCAAAGAATGCCGTGGCGGTATTCAGCGTGCCTTCACAGTTGCTCAGGTCAATGCTGAATTTGGTCTGACCCGCGGTAGCGCCGGCAGTGGAAAGCTGGCTGACGCCAACTACAGGAAGAGTAACGTTGGCATCGGAACCCTGCCCATCGACAGACACATTACAGGTTGTTGCCTGCAGTTCACCATTAAAGGTAATGGTGCCATCAGAGGCTGAAGCGATATTCACTGAAGAGAGCGCAGCCACAATGACCGCCGAGAACGTTGCGTATTTCATAGACAATCCTTTAATTTCAGATGATTTAAGTAAATCCATTTTTTCTGGACGAAATCTACATTTTTCCTCGCAGAGAGGTATTTGCAGGTAGACAGCTGCAAATTATTTTCTATTCGTAGTAATAAATAGCTTTTACTTTATTTTCGGCGATTTGATATCCCCGGAGAGGACCTGTTTCCACTCGGGTGATAAAATCATCCGAAAGCCCCAGAAGGGAAAGCTTGTTGCGCAAGCATTGCATAACCTGCCACAGGCGCTGCGAGGATGAACTGAGGCCATGTTTATCCCAGACATTCAGTAAAATATCTTCATGCTGAATGATTTTTCCCTCAGAGTTTTCCAACAGATAAATAAACAGCCGCATCATGGTTTTTCTCATCTGTACCACGGACGAGTTATCCCGACTCAGCTGGCTGATATTGATGACTCTGTTTTGAAAAATATTGACCTGTATATCCCTTTCAATCACATAACCAAAAACCTTCCTGTTATGTTGATCCATTTTACTGCCTCCTTGGCGAACCATCGTAACGATGTTTCAGGAACGTCTTCGCACCCTGTGACCTCAACGGTTGCGATAAATATTACCTTTTCTAATGAAAGTTCCTCAACCACAGTGAAAAAACGACCGGTCTGGATAATTGTGAGTTAATTTAGTATTAAAACCCGACCATTAAGTAAATGGCGGTTTAAAGTGTTAATTTTAAGTGGGTATAAAAGAATTAAATTCTGATTTGATTGGCGACCAAATCATCAACATGTAATTCTTTTTTTATTGAGTAAGGGAGTTTTAAATATCGGCTGTCTGAATAAGTATTGCATTTATGTTAAAAGGTAATGCTGTAAAAATTTCTGAAAATATTCAAAAACAATGTCGGTTAATTTTGTTTTTCTTTAGGTATTAGTAAGTTGTTTTTTTTCGGGTTTTCGAATAATCACCCTGAAGGTAAATGAAGTGTGAAAAACGGCAGGGTAAAAAACCAGGCGGAATCTGAGTTGTGATAAATTTTAACCAAAAACATCAATGGCCCACCCTTTTATATAAGAGTTAATAAGAATTTTCCCATATTATCCTGGCAGTAAGGGGCGTGAGAAGAATAATTCTAAATATGAGAAGTTTGTCGCAAAAAATTACTGAGGCAGAGTTCACGGGAAACCTGCCTCTTTTTTAAATTACCGTGTTCAGGAAATGGCCTGCCGGATTTTGTGTGCGTACTGCATGGCTCCCGTTCACTCTTTTAATCCTCCTGCAGGGCGGCGGGAGAGCGACTGCAGAGGCCGACGGCCGTGCTTCTCCGGTTGTGACAGGCAACAGAAATAACATGCCTTCACGTTTTCACCAAAGCGAACTTTGGCGACGGTCAGTGCCTGCAGGGAGTTATACAAACTCCCGATAAAGACCAGCGCATTTTTCGCGGGCAGCTTGCTGCATCCTCCCCGATGAAGTAAATGAAAGTCTGTATGATCGGTTTGCTTCGTAACATAATAATATTCAGCTGGCATTCTGATTGGCCCACCTTTAAGGGACTAAAAATGGATGTAAGAAATGTAGGTTTAATGTTGCGGGGCCATTATAAAACGATTAGCACCCACCAAATTATTTTACAGATTAACCCCCGGTGAAGTTGATTAGGTGAGGTTATCAATCAGTGGAATGGAGGGGGGGGTTACTTATGATACACATCCGACCAGATCGGCTATCTGTTTCAGTCTGTGTCTGCAAGTGCGAAAAATCTCATTCAAGATGTTTAACTTTTTGCTCCGGAGTAAGCGCACTGTGAAAGGGGGGGGCGGGAAATAAATCTACAGAAAATCAGGAGTGTTTACGTTTATTGACATAAAAAGGTTTCGTTCCGCATGAACGGATCGCCCTGTTTACGTAAACAGTCGCGTATTGTTGAGCGTTTCGTTCAGACATCGGGAGACGATCTGATACGGCGTAAATTATCAATGCTGATAATTTTCACCGCGAAAAAACTTCAGCGCTGTGCAACTAAAAAATTATTTTTCACTACGTTAAGGAAGCCCGCCGTTGGGATTCATCAACAGAAATGCTAAATTATTTCCCTTTATCTGCAGGCATCAAAATTCGCAGGCAGGCATCAATCCCTTGTTTTAACTGGACCTTATTTGCGGCAGAAAGTTGCTGGTAACGCTGGATAGCTCCCTGCGCTGAAGCCGGGTCAAACTTTATCTTATCTACAGCATAGGAGGAATTTTCATTGATGATCACTTCCTGCAGCTTTTCTTTAAACTCTCCGGCTGAAGCTGGCTCGCCCATATCATTAATGACCACGCAGACGGCAGCATAATAGTGGGGGTCCTGCTGATGTGGTCTGAAGGCCAGATAAAGCCCGACAGCAATAAGCAGCAGGAGGGTAACAGCAATGGTGAGTCTGGTTTTCATACGGTCGGTTCAGAGTGCTGAAAAAAAGTGCAGGGAGCTTACCTGCCTGCCCGAGGAACTGCCAGCACTAAATCCTTCGCGGCCAGGCCATATCGGCATTGACCAGATGCAGGCCGGGCGCCGTTTGCCAGAGGAGCGCTGGCGCTGGATCAGAACACCCGTCGACATGCGCAGCTCTCGGTCGATATGCTGCTGCGTTATCTCGAAAAGGGCGAAGCGCCGTCCGGGGATGAGGGATAAGGTGAAATTTATGATCTATACCGAAGAGAATTATGGCTGAGGGCAGTATCAGAGGATAACCCGCCAGCAGTAACCAAATCAGGTCACGCCAGTCACGGCCACCTAATCAGGTCACCGTCCGGATTACGCTCAGCTTACGCTGCCGCTGTTCGCTCCAGACGGTGAACAGCCCCGCCGTCGCCACAATGACCGCGCCAGTTATCGTACTGGTGGTGGGCAGGCTGTTGAGGAACAGATAGCCAATCAGCATTGACCACACCAGCGTGGTGTAGTCGAACGGTGCCAGCAGCGAAGCATCAGCATAGCGCAGGCTCAGGGTGATCAGGATTTGCGCCATCCCGCCAAAGAAACCACAGCCGATCAGCAGCAACAGCTGAGTGCTGTCCGGCACCGCCCAGCCAAATAACACCGTGGTCAGGCCAATCAGCATGGTCATCAGCGAGAAATAAAACACGATCGCACCAGGCCGTTCCATGCCGTTTAAAAAGCGAATTTGTACGGATGATACGGCGGTGCAAAGCGCGGCCAGCAGAGCAAG
This sequence comes from Erwinia sp. 009765445, assembly GCF_058137865.1. Classification (NCBI taxonomy): domain Bacteria; kingdom Pseudomonadati; phylum Pseudomonadota; class Gammaproteobacteria; order Enterobacterales; family Erwiniaceae; genus Erwinia; species Erwinia sp. 009765445. Next base: position 21,037 of record NZ_JBYUWC010000007.1, on the reverse strand, counting down.
AATAATCCCCAGCCCGGCACTGATATCCACCCTATGGCCGGAGAGCAACGAACCGCCTTCACTCAGATGCGCCGAGAGCATCACCAGAATGCCGGAGAAGCCGACAATCACCGCCAGCCAGCGGGAAAAGCGTACGGTTTCCTTCAGCAGCAGCGCGGCCAGGATTACCGTGAACAGCGGGGCGGCATAGCCAATGGCCGTGGCATCCGTCAGCGAAATATAGACCAGCGCGATATAGTTAAAATACATTCCTCCGGTGCCGGAAAAGCCGCGAATTAAATGGCCGAACAGGTTGCGGGTTTTCAGCTGCGGCAAAATATTGCCCTGTAACTTCAGCCAGAACAGCAGCGGAAACAGCGCGACAAATGAGCGGAAAAAGATCACTTCACCGGTAGGAATATTGCCTTTCAGCCCTTTAACACAGGCCAGCATTAACGTTGCGCACAGTGCCGCCATTATTTTCAGCAGCACGCCCATTCTGGAATTCATTATTGACCTTCATTCTGATTGCCGCAGCAGTATGCTCTCTACCTTAGAACGGGCTGCAGCAGGATGGTCATATAAAATGCATATCGCGTGACAGGGTTTCCCTCTTATACAACATGGGGTGCGGCTTATATAGTCGCCCTCTGTTAATGACAATAAGGTCGGGGAACTGTTGATGAAACTGAAGTTACTGTCTTGCGCCATGCTGGCAATGCCACTGGCGATGGCTTTCTCTTCTGCACAGGCGGATGCCCTGTCGGATATTCAGGCACGCGGCCAGCTGAACTGCGCGGTCTATTCAGATGTTCCTCCCTTTTCCTCGCCGGACCTGAAAACCCGTCAGTTGGTCGGGATGGATGTGGATTTATGCGGCGCGCTGGCGAAGCAGATGGGGGTAAAACTCAATCTGATGCCGACCTCGATTGAGGCCCGTATTGCCGTTATTGCCACCAATCGTGCTGATGTGCTGATTGCCAACCTGGCCTATACCAAATCACGCGGCAAGCAGATTCAGTTCAGCGATCCGTACTACGTGGCGAAAGAGATGCTGGTGGTGAAAAAGCCGAATGTCGATAAAACCCGCGCCGACTTCAAAGGCAAACGCATCAGCGCCACCAAAGGCACCACCTCTGAACAGTCCATTTATCTGGCCGGAGCCAAAGCGATCACCTTCCAGGATGCCGCCTCAGCGTTTCTGGCGCAGGAACAGAATAAAGCCGTGGGCTTTGTCACTAACACCATGACCGGCATCAAGATGATCACTCAGGCCGGCAAGGGCGGTATTGAGCTGGGGATGATCAAAGAACCGATGGCGCTGGAGCCTATTGGTATTGGCATGAAGAAGGATGAGCCTGCCCTGCTGGCGAAGGTTAACAGCAGTCTGAAAGCGATGGACGATGCGGGCACTATCGATCAGATCTGGGATAAATGGATCGGGCCGAATACCGAATACAAGATGGTGCGCGAAGAGAAGGTGCAGCCGTTGTCCAGCCTGAAATTCGAACCTCTGGAATAACCCATGACGATGCTGTTTCGCGAGGCGCCTTCCGGCGCCTTTATGCGGTTTGCCAGTGGCGGCAGCGAGGTAAAAATCTCCACGATTGGTACCCGCGCCTGGCTGGTGGAAGCGCCTGGTGAGTTTGACCTGCCAGCCCAGCGCCGCATCTGGTCAATGGCCGCTTCACTTCAGCCCCTGGAGGAAGTGGCTTCTCTCATTCCCGGCGTCACCAACCTGCTGGTGATCTTCCACCATACCCCGGCCGATTATGAAGCCACGCTGCAGCTGCTGAACCGTCACTGGCAGCAGGCGCAGTCGGTGCATCCTGAAGGCAAACTGATTGAAATTCCAGTAATTTATGGCGGTGAATACGCCACCGATTTGGCTGCTGTCTGTCAGCACACCGGCCTCTCCGCCCGGGAAGTTATCCATCGTCATATGCAGGGCAACTATACCGTTTTTGCCTTGGGCAGCGCCCCCGGTTTCGCGTATCTGCACGGGCTGGACCGTGCCATTGCCACCCCGAGAAAAAAAGTGCCTTCGCTGCATATGCTTAAAGGCACGGTCACTATCGGCGGGGCGCAGGCTGGCGTCTCGGCGCTGACCGGCCCCAACGGCTGGAACGCGATTGGTTTTGCCCAACTGGAGGTCTTTGACCCGCTGGCTGACTCCCCCGCGCTGATGGCACCGGGCGACCGGGTAACCGGAGTGACATTATTAATCTGACCACCCGCGGGAAAGAGGCCCTGGCGCGGTTGGGTGAACCCGATCCAGATATTTTCTCCGGTAAAAAGCGATCTTCTTTTTCATCGCCTCTGCGGGAACACTCTGTTCGCCAGAGCGAAAAGCGCTGAGAGGGGGTGAGACATGCAGCTTTATCTGTGTGAGAAACCGTCTCAGGCGAAAGATATTGCGCGGGTTCTCGGCATCAGTAAACGGGGACAGGGATTTATCAGCGGTGGCAATATCACCGTCACCTGGGCCATTGGCCATCTGCTGGAGCAGGCCAGCCCGGATGCTTATGGCGAACAGTTTGGTAAACCCTGGCGGGCCGATGTGCTCCCGGTTTTACCTGATAACTGGAAAATGGTGGTCAAACCCCAGACCCGGGATCAGTTTACGGTTATCAGTAAGTTGCTGAAGCAGGCCGGAGAGGTGATTATTGCCACCGATGCTGACCGGGAAGGTGAGGTTATTGCCCGTGAGCTGCTGGCTTATTGTGGATATCGTGGCAAAGTACGTCGGCTATGGTTATCCGCGCTGGACGAAGCCAGCGTCCGGGAGGCGCTGGCCGGTATTCTTCCCGGGGAAAATACGGCAAAACTGTATGACGCCGGGCTGGGGCGCAGCAGGGCGGACTGGCTTATCGGCATGAATCTGACCCGCCTTTATACTCTGATAGCTCGTGAATCCGGTGTTTCCGACGTGTTGTCTGTTGGGCGGGTTCAGACGCCGACGCTGGCCATTGTGGTTAACCGTGATAAAGAAATCGCTGATTTTGTCCCGGTCCCATGGTGGCAGGTGCAGGCTCTGCTTGAGAAAGATGGCGTGCGTTTCAGCGCGATCTGGCAGGCGGCGGCGCAGTACTGCGATGATGAAAAGCGCTGCGTGAATCAGCAGGCGGCGAAAGCCGTTGGACAACTCTGCCAGCAGCAGAAGGGCGCAACGGTACTTGAAGTGAGCCAGAAGCGCGATAAAACACCGGCCCCGCTTTGCTTCGATCTGGGAACGCTGCAGCAGGTCTGCTCCCGTAAATTCGGGATGGGGGCTAAAGAGACGCTGGCTGTCGCCCAGTCATTATATGAAACGCATAAAGCGACGACCTATCCGCGAACCGACTGTGGTTATCTTCCGACATCGATGCAGCAGGAAATTCCTGATGTACTGACCGCCGTCACCAAATCCGATCCGTCAGTTGCACCGGTGCTGACCCAACTGGACCGCGGGTTTGTCTCCCGGGTCTGGAATGATAAAAAAATCACGGCACACCATGCCATTATTCCCACACGCCAGGCATTTGATCTCTCGCGCCTCAGCGCGGATGAGCTGAAGGTTTATCAGCTTATTCGACAGCATTATTTTGCGCAGTTTTTGCCGTTGCAGGAGTCTGATGTGACCGACGCCTCTTTTAACATCGGCGGGCAGTTGTTCCGGGCCAGAGGGAAAGTCAATGTTGTCATGGGCTGGAAACTGTTATTTCAGAAGGACCATCAGAATGAGCAATCTGAAGATACCAGTGATAACGATGCCGACATGGCGCTGCCACCGTTAAACAAAGGTGACAACTGTATTGTCAATGGCGCAGCGGTGGAAGACAAAAAAACCAGTCCACCACCCCCGTTTACCGAGGGAACGTTGATTGCTGCGATGAAAAATGCTGCCAGTTTTGTCAGCGACCCGAAGCTGAAAAAAGTGCTGCGTGATAATGCGGGACTGGGAACCGAAGCGACCCGGGCCGGGGTACTGGAGACGCTTTTCTCCCGTCATTACCTGGAGAAAAAAGGCAAACATATCCACGCCACGTTGCTGGCCAGGGAACTGATAGCGGCGTTGCCCGAAACGCTGACCAGCCCCGGTATGACCGCGCTGTGGGAACAGGCGCTGGATGATATCGCTCAGGGGAAAATGCCGCTGGATACCTTTATGCAGAAACAGCTGCAGTGGACCCGCCATCTGGTTGACAAAGGGAGGAGTGATACAGTGAAGATTACCGCGCCTGTGACACCACCCTGCCCGGTTTGTAAGGGGCCGACCCGCAAGCGTAAGGGAAAGAATGGTGATTTCTGGGGATGTATTCGTTATCCGGAGTGTAGCGGTATTATTGCAGGGAAAAATGGCGGGAAGGGCCGGAAAACCGCGCGGGGCAAAAAACCGGCAGCAAAGACGAAAGCGGAATTCTCTGCACCGCAATAATGGTTTTGGGTACACCAGGGCAGTAAGTTCTGCTATTGTAAACCCGCTTTGATGCAAAGGTACCCCGCAGGCTACGGGGCTGTCACGGACTTTAACGGGATCTGATGATAGCCTGGCCCGGCAGGCAGTGAATTGTACGTTCCGACTGGCCTGCAAGACGCATACACTCCGTGAAAACCGCGTCGGGATAATGTCCTTAATCCCCGGAGAATGATGAGACACCGCAGGTTCTGGTACTGGCCATAAGGGCGTCGGCAACGGCGCCTTTTTTTATTCTGCAACTCGCAGCAGCACCTCCTCTGGTTTCAGGTTGACATTCTCGCCGGGCAGTTTAATGATGGTCGTGCTTAATTGTCGTTTTTACGACCACCAATGTTTCAGCGGTCTGTGAGAAACGCCTTCGGGTGGCTGCAAAAGAATTCTCCCGTAGCCTGAAAGGGAGAGCATATTGAATGTGGTACATCTGCGCACCTTTGAAAGCAGATATCGCCAGTACATGCGCACTATGACGCGGCGATGAAGGTTTCTTAATGACTCACCAGACAGTCGGAATTTAGCTGATTCTGACTCCCCGACGGGAAAAACACTCCCGTCCGGGCAGATGTTTTCTCCGTCGTATCTTATTTTTACCTCCATGGAGAAAACATCATGTCTGCAAATAATCCTGCTTCCGGCAAAACGGAATATTTCAACCTGACCATTAAAGGTCTGGGATATCTCAGCAATATTCGCCAGGTCAATCTTCAGAACGGCTCTTTTCTCAGTTGTGTGATTAACGCGCTGAGTGGTCCGACGGATAACCCGGTATATGTTCGCTTTGATGTTTCCGTTGCCGGCAAAGAAGCGACCAGCCTGATTGGTCGCTGTCAGAAAGCCGTTGATGAGGATAAAAAAGTCCTTATCGGCTTCACCTTAAGTAATCCGTCCACGGATATCTTTACGCTTAACAAAGGCGATCATGCCGGCGAGCAGCGTGTCAGCCTGAAAGCCCGCTTAATAAAAGTGGACTGGATAAAAATAGGCCAGGATATGGTTTATAAGACTGAAAAACCGGACTCCATGCCGCCTCAGAACGGTACTGCTCAGCCCGAATACGCTGAAAATTCTTTCTGAGTTATTTTTACCCTCACCTCCCTGAATAACGGACCTTCCTTCAGGGAGGTCTGTTTTCTTTATTAAGGAAACACATCATGAATAATTCAACAGGAATTCTGGCAGCAGAGTCCGGTTTTACTTTACCTTTGCAGGTGCTCAAAAGCGGTCGCGGTTATTATATCGGTACGGCAAATCATGAGGGACCTGTTTCCCGTGAGTCTGAAGAATACTTCAGTACCCATAAAAAAGCGGTTCAGGCGTTCACCACTGGTGCCTGGACTCAACGTGAGTGGGCATAAGGAGAGAGCATCATGGCTTCACGTGGAATTAACAAAGTCATTCTGGTTGGAAATTTAGGCCAGGATCCTGAAGTGCGCTATATGCCCAACAGTAACGCAGTGACCACGCTGTCGATCGCGACTTCAGAGAGCTGGCGCGATAAGCAAACCGGCGAAATGAAAGAGCAGACCGAATGGCACCGTGTTGTGCTGTTCGGCAAACTGGCGGAAGTGGCCAGTGAATATCTGCGTAAAGGCTCACAAGTGTATATTGAAGGCCAGTTACGTACCCGTAAATGGCAGGATCAGCATGGCCAGGATCGTTATTCTACCGAAGTGGTGGTCAACGTGAACGGTAGCATGCAGATGCTGGGTAGTCGTCAGCACTCGGGCAGCTCCTCCTCTCAACACCAGGGCTCTCAACAGCAGGGATGGGGACAACCTCAGCAGCCTGTATCAGGTGGTCAGCCGTCCCAGGTTGGGCCGTCGTCAACCGGAAGCTCTGCTGCCGGCATGCCGATGGATTTTGACGACGACATCCCCTTTATCGGGTGTGGCTATGGCGTTAATCGCGTGACCATACACGCAATCTGACAGGGAGAATATTGTGCCTACAGTATTAAGGATCGGCGCTTATCGATTCTACTTTTACAGCCATGAACCTAATGAACCGGCGCATGTCCATATTGATAAAGGCAATGCAACCGCTAAAATATGGTTACATGATATCAGTGTCGCGCGTAGTGTGGGATTTGCTTCGCACGAGCTTCGTGAATTACAACGTCTGGTTAAAGAATATCAGATAACACTCCGGGAGGCCTGGGATGCTTACTTTACAAAGTGAGAATGATATTCGCGTAATGAATGTCTGTATTGATGATGATCGCCTGACTGTTGATCTCATGGATGGACGCAGTATCTCTGTGCCCGTTGCCTGGTTCCCGCGTCTTGCTGCTGGTACAACTGAGCAGCGACAAAACTGGGAGCTGTGTGGTGCTGGTTATGGTATCCACTGGCCTGAACTGGATGAGGACCTGAGTACCGAAGGGCTGCTTCGTGGTGCTAAAGGTGCGATTCCACGACATTAACCGGTGTAATTTGACAAACAGAACGCTGACCTTACTGTCGGCGTTTTTTTTCATCTGTGGAAAATCAGTTGTTAATTGAGTGAATGCGGGGGGATTTCGCACAGTGAGGCCTGTTAATCACTGTAAAGGAAACCCCGGATGAAATTTCAACCCCGTTATAAGACCCTGTCTGTTGTTCTGCCGCTGCTTTTACTGGCCGGCTGCTCCTCTCCACCTCAGAAACTACAACAGCGTGAAGCCGCTGTACCCACGCCTTCCGTGGCTGTCACCCGCAATGTTCAGACCGTCGCGCCTGATGAATATGCCAGAACGCCGGAGGTGGTGCGTTATGACCGTTATCTGCTGGTCAGCACGGATCCGATGGCTGCCCAGCGCGATCCGCTGTCGCAGATTATTGATATACGTATCCCGTCATCCCTGCATCCGACAGTGGCGGATGCCCTGCGCTATACCCTGAAGCAGTCCGGCTATTCACTTTGCGCCACGGGACCGGCAAACGGTGTTCTATATCGCCAGCCACTGCCAGCCGTGCAGTATCAGCTGGGGCCCATGCGCCTGCGTACCGCACTGCAGGTGATGGCTGGCCCGGCCTGGCAACTGGAGGTTGATGATGTTCAGCGAGTGGTCTGCCACAGTCTGCGTGACGGGTATCAGTTACCGGCCAGTCAGTTACCGCCTGTCCAGGTTCCCCGGAAGGTACCCACCCCGGCTACGGGAGGGTTTCTGAAAAAATGAGCGAAAAGAAAATCACTGAGTCTGTTCCCGCCGGGGAAAAGAGGCGTCTGTGGTCATGGTGGTCTGCTGCCGGCGTCTGTCTTTGTCTGATGATGGCAGCGGCCGGCTTTGTATTGTACGTGCTGGTCAGCGGCGTGACTGACCTGGATACGCGTCTTTCACGTCTGGAAGCACAGGATAATACAGCCACAACCAGCACGATGTTATCCACTCTTCAGTCGCAGGTCTCAACGCTGCAGGCCGGGCTGGCCGATAACCAGCAGCGCGTGGCCGCACTACAGAAAGAGACTGAAGCCCGGACCGGGCCCTCGCAGGAACTGGCCACTCTGCAGGCATCTGCAGCACGGCTGCAACAGGCGCAGCAGGAGATGGAGACCCGGCTGAGTGCGCTTGCTGACCAGCTGAATGCCCTGAAAGCGGTACCGGCTGCTGCGACTCCGGTTCCGGAAAAAACACCGACAGAAGTCAAAAAACAGTTACCCGTTAAACCCCGTTCGACGGCTGTTGTTGCACGTCATGCGCCGTTTGTGCTGACCGGCGTGGAAAGACGAGGCGCGGAGTCCTGGGCGGCGGTGGCCCCCCGCGGTTACCACAGCCTGTCGCAGATAGCGCTTATCGGGGAAGGGGAAACGGTCTCCGGCTGGACGCTGGTTCGTGCCGGTTACAGCGAAGCGACTTTCCGTGTCAACGGGCGCCTGACTGCCCTTAAGGTGGAGTAAGCCATCATGCAATTGAAACTGACTTTTCTGGCGCTGGTCATGCTGAGTTCGCAGGCTCTGGCGGGCACAGATATCTCCGTCGTTGAAAACTCGCAAACCACACAGAGCCAGACGCAGTCCCTGCAGCAGAAAGCTGGCGAATGGGGGCTAAGCCCGGAGGATTACCAGCGGTATCAGCAACTGATGAATGGCCCCAGGGGGATTCAGTCCCCGGGGCTGGACCCACTCTCGGCGCTGGGGATTGAGGCCCGCACGCCGGCAGAGCGCCGTCAGTATGCGGAAAAATGGGTTAAAGAGGAGTTTGCCCGTACGCAAAAAGAACTGGATTTCCAGCGGGAAATCAATACGGCATGGCAACGGCTTTATCCGGACAGACTGCCGGTGAATCTGGGGAATGCTGCCGGTGTTGCCCGGGATACCGGGGGGCGTCTGGCGTTGTTCGTTAAGTCGAAGAACTGTCCGACCTGCGATGCGCGGCTGTCTGCGGTGCTCAGTGACAATCGTCCGGTTGATATTTACCTGGTCGACAGCGAGGGGAGTGACGATAAGTTACGCCAGTGGGCCCGTGCTCACCGTATCCCGGCGGAAAAAGTCCGTTCCCGCCAGATTACGCTGAACCATGACGGTGGCCGCTGGCTGCGCTTTGGCGACGGAATGATGCCGGTGTTGCTGCAACAGGGAGAAAAAGGATGGCATATCGCCGCATTCTGATCGCCCTGATGCTGGCTGTAAGTGGCAGTGCAACGGCAGCAGGTGAGACTGTACCGGAAGGGTATATCCGGGTGGCCGTTGCGCATGGAGTACCGCCGGAAGCGCTCTATTCTGTCTCGCTAACGGAAACCGCTATGGCACCACGATCAATTGCTGCGGTGGTCAGGCAGAAGACAAATCTGCCTGCGGTGAGTCGTCCCTGGCCGTGGACGATTAATGTGGCGGGTAAGGGATACCGCTACGCCAGCCGTCTGGAGGCCTGGCGGGCACTGCAGGTTTTTATGTCACGCTATTCCCTTAAACGTATTGATGTCGGTCTGGCTCAGGTAAACCTGGGCTGGAACGGGCATCACTTTGTGTCGACCTGGGCGGCGTTTGACCCGTACACCAACCTCAATGCTGCAGCCAGCATTCTGCGCGAGTGCTGGGAGCGTAAACCGGGTAGCTGGCTGGATGCGGCCGGTTGTTATCACCATCCGGCGGGTGGGCAAGCTGCAGCACGATACAAAACTATCGTGAAACGTCATCTTGTCCGTCTCAGCGGCACGCCCCGCCAGTCCTCTTTGTTGCCGCCTTCTTTATTACCGCAGACAGTGGCAGCCATTGCCCCTGAACCTGGTTTTATCTGGACTGAGCCCGGGAGTGAACCCTGATGAAAAAACTGTTTTTAATGATGTGTCTTTTTCTGCCCCTGACGGGCCATGCCGGACTGAACGTCCTCGCTGACCTCGGCGGGGAGGATGCCACGCCTTATTTTGACGGCATTAATAAACAACCCGGCCTGCCGGAGGCGTCACCGGCAACCCCGCCAGTTTCTGCGATGGCAGCAATGTTTCCGATCAGCACGCCGGAGATGACGCCGGGGACGGTGGAGGATCGTCCGCTGCAGTTGCCGGGCATTGGTGCGCTTTTCCTTATCGGTGATGACGAACAGTCACGGTACTGGCTGGCGGAGAATGCGCAGGCGCTAATTGCCCGACATGCGGCAGGCATGATTGTCAGTGTTGACAGTGCGTCGGCTGTTGAGTCATTGCGGGATCTGGCTCCCGGTGTTCCGATGGCGCCGGCATCCGGCTCTGAGCTGGCCCGCCGTTTGCAGTTACGGCATTACCCAGTGCTGATCACCGATACCGGATTGTCCCGACAGGTGCGGCCGTGATGAGCGCACTGCAACTGAGTGCTGCGCTGTTGGTCAACCCGTTGCCGGCCCTGCTTCTGGCGGCGCTGTTTATCATGGTGATGCTGCGTCTGAGCTTTCGCCAGCGGGAGAAAGCCAGCGTTCGTCGCCACCGTCGCTATCAGGCTGCGGCGGCACGGGTGCTGGAAAAACTGGGCACTCTGCCGGGGGACGGCCAGCGTATGCGGTACCTGCGCAAAATTAACCCTTATGTATTTGAGGAATTGCTGTTGCTGGCGCTGGAACGACAGGGGCTGACGGTCGTTCGTAATGCGTCTTACAGCGGGGATGGCGGCACTGACGGACAGGTCATTATTGATGACGAATGCTGGTTGATCCAGGCCAAACGCTACAGCCGGGCGATTACACCTGCCCATATTCGCGACTTTGACCAGCTTCTTGAACAGCGTACCTGCTGCGGTTTTTTCATTCACACCGGGCGGACCGGACACATGAGTCGGGCGGTCTGCTCCACCTCTCCGCGTCTTTTTATCATCAGCGGCCAGCGCTTGCTGGATCTGCTTGCCGGCCGACATGGCTGGCTATCAGGTTGTTCATATTTTCAGAGGACATCTGTATGACATTTTCTTTACAGCGTTTACTGCGGACCGGCTGTCTCAGCCTCGCCCGTTTACTTTTTTTGTGGCCAGCGTTACTGACCGGAGCCGTGATGCTGGTGATGGCCTTCCTGTCGTATCAGGGGGGCGTCACATCGCGGCTGGATTATTACACGTATGAGGCTGCCCGCTGGCGCAACGCGCCGGAAGGGAGCCTTATGGTGCGGCGCTGTATCGATGCCGCTACGGACAATGCCGTATTCCCTGTTGCACCGCTGAGCGGGGATGAGTGGCGTGTGATGGCAGCAAGGGAAACTGACTGCCCGACAGTGGCGGAACCGTTTGAACAGGCAGCTGAAAACGATATCCGTGCATTACACCTGCTGATGAAAATTGTTCTGGTGATCAGCGTTTGCCTGGAACTGTTTATGACGGTTCGTGCTCGTAGGGGAAGGGGGCACAGTGGCGCGGTGGCGCATGTTCGCATGGCAAAGGGCGGCGTCCGTATCGTCAGGGAGGAAGATAATGAGTAACCGCTACGTGATTGAAGCCCTGCTGCGTCCGGCGGTTGAGCTGAATACTGCTGTCGTGGCCGGTATGGCGGCATATGTTTGTGTACAGGCTCCCTGGGCTGTGGCGCTGGCACCTTCAGTCAGTTATGTGACCGCGTCTGGCTTCGCGGTGTTATCCGTTGTGCGTGCCCGGCAGGGGATGAAGATCCTTCGTTATCGCCGCAATCTGACCCGGCTCCCCCGCTACGTCATGAGCGCCGGACAGATACCGGTCAGCCTGCCGCCGTTTGCCGATGCGCATAAACTGGTTGAAGAGGGACTGGCGGCACATGCCGTTGATGAGAGCGATCTCCCCGATATCGATGCCGACAGCGACGGAGAGGGTGAAGACGAGGATAAGCGGGATATTCTCGGTGAGATGGAGATTTCAGCCCGGATGATGATAACGGGCGGCGATCCGAAAGAAGAAACCGAAATGAAGCGTGCCGACCGGGCTATGATCCGTGAAGCGCTGCTGATGGCCGCGCATGCAACATATAAAGAAGGGAGGCAGATGCTACCTTCTGACCTGCAGAAAGCGTTATACAGCATTGCCGGTGATGACAGCGATGAGGGGCAGAATGTCCGTAATGCCCAGCGTAAGGCGAAAGCCGCAGAGATGGCGGAGGCGCTGGGGATGTTCACTCAGGAAGGCAGCTTTGAGGCGGAGCTGTTCAACCGCGAGGGGGAATTGTGGCCTGAAGCGGATGTGACCCTGGTGGATCTCGGTCATCTGGCGCGTGAGGGTTATGAAGCGCAGATGGCGCTGACCATGGTGTCAATGACCAACATGATTAACAATATTGCGGAGCGGGATCAGTATCTCGGCCGCGATATAGTCTTCGCGGTGGATGAGGCGCATATTGTGACGGTTAATCCACTGCTGTCGCCGTATATGACCAAAGTGGTCAAAATGTGGCGAAAGCTGGGGGCCTGGCTGTGGCTGGCCACGCAGAACCTGAAGGATTTCCCGGATATTGCGGAGAAAATGTTGAATATGGCGGAATGGTGGATTTGCCTCACCATGCCACCGGAAGAGGTGAAAGACATCAGCCGGTTCCGTGCACTCACACCTGAACAGGAAGCCGTGCTGCTTTCCGCCCGTAAGCTGTCAGGTTGCTATACAGAAGGGGTGGTGCTGGCCAAACGTATTGAGGCGCTGTTCCGTGCTGTTCCCCCCAGTCTGTATCTTGCGCTGGGCATGACGGAGAAAGAGGAAAAGGCGGAACGCCGGGCGCTGATGCGTGAGCATCACTGTAGCGAACTGGACGCGGCGAAGCTGATTGCCCGTAAACTGGACCGGTTGCGCGGACTGACTGACGCACACGACGAGGAGAGCACAGCAGCATGATGACGCTGAAGTATCCGGTACCCTGTGCCTGCGGTAATGACAGCCCGGATAACACTGTTTTCACCCTGCCCCCGCAGGGTGAACCCGGGATATCAGTGGTGACGCAGGCTAATCTGCAACGTCTGAGCGAACACATCCGACAGCGACTGAACGGCCCGGTGACCGTTACCTGTCACCCTCATCGGGTGGGCCTGAGCAGCTGTGTGGCGGTGACGGTGGAGGGCAGACTCCGCAGAGCGGTTAATATTCTTATTACCGTTAGTGGGCAGGGAAGCTGGCCGGCAGAGGAGGAGTACGAACATCCCCGCTGGTATATTACCGTGACGGACGCGGCCGATATGCTCTATCTGGTGCTTTGGTTAGGTGATATATTAGACTAAATTTTGAATAACTTGATGGTTTGGCCATTCTCCACTGGCCTACTATCAGGCGACAATGGCGGCGGACTGGCGGAGAAATACCGGGTAGGTGATTAGGAACCAAGTCAGTCAATGGTAAGGAATTGGTATGGCTTTATTGGATGTAATAAAAGGCTGTTGGTCAGCAAAAGAAACTGGTGCTTCGATTAATGAACAACAGGGAGTCTACGATACCTTAACGCCGAAAATAATTACTGATAGCAGTGTTGAACCTTATTTTGATGCGCTGGATTTTGCTTTTTCTAAATCAGATGTGAAAAATATTGCTATTACTGGGCCTTATGGTGCAGGTAAAAGCACAGTTATTCTTTCTTATCTTAAATCTCGCCTTAAAAAAGATTTTATCAATGTGTCACTTGCTGATTTTTCCTTATCAGGAAAGAGTGAAAAATCAGAATCAGAGAACGTAGAGATTGAATTAAGCATACTCCAGCAGATCCTGTACAAGGAAAGTAAAGATAATCTTCCTGATTCACGTATTGATCGGATTCAGAATAGAAATGAAAAACACATTCTTTCTCTGTTCGCTACTGTATTAACAGTGGTTGGACCGATATTATTGTTAGCTGTGACGCTTTTTCCTAAAAAAATCCTGTCCTTATTTAGGGTAGATGAAGTTACGCTAAATGCGATCATTGATGCCTATCCAGCACGGTTGGTATTTAGCGCTGTTATGGGAACGGTTGGTTTGTTTTTTATTGTTCGGGCTGCTTCCAAAGCCGGTATTTTCGATAAGAAAATCAAGCTTAGCAAGATAGCATTTCTTCAGGGCAGTGCCGATATAGCATCCCAAGATACTTCTTCACTGCTTAATAACTGCCTGGATGAGATTGTCTATTTCTTTTCCCGTTCACAACATAAAATTGTGGTATTTGAGGATTTAGACAGGTTAGGTAATGCCGAAGTATTTGTTAAGTTAAGAGAGATTAACCAGATAGTTAATAATAATATCCAGGGTGAGCCGGTTAGATTTGTCTATGCCTGCCGGGATGATATTTTCCTTGGCGCAGATATCCGGACTAAATTTTTTGACTTTATTTTACCAGTAATCCCGGTGATGGATTCCCGGAATGCCTACACTCATTTGAAGAACAAATTAAATGATTTTCCGGCCAATGAGCAGGCGCTTCTTAAACAGATGTCGTTGTATATAAGTGATATGCGCTCTTTGCAAAATATTGTCAATGAGTTCAATCTGTTCAAGAAGGTGGTTGATGATAACAGGAATCAGGCGAAGGTTTTTTCACTTATCTTTTATAAGAACATTTACGCACAAGATTATAACTTGACGGATAAAAAATCCGGTGTTCTATATTCATTTATTCATGACTATCGTCTGCGTAAGCTACATGAAAATTATTTCATTAGTCTGGATGAGCGATTGCAGCAGCTTAATGCTAAATTAGCAAAGATAAAAAATGAGTCTGCTACCTCTGATGCCGATGTGCGTAAACAAATTATTAGCCGCTTTATTTCTCCGGAGTTGTGGTCAATTGTCCATTTCTCTGAAAGAGAGAATTACTGGCAAGGTTCTGGCGTGACTAGAGCGGAAGACTTATATAAAGACGAAAATAAATTTATTGCCTTTTTTAGTAAAAAAGTACAGTTATACATAGGGTATGGGACTAACAATAATTCAAAGTATGTTCTTATTGATATTAGTACGATAATTGAAGAATATAACCGAAGAGTTGAAGCTATCGCCAAAGATAAAGCCGCAGAATATCAAAAGACCGTCAGTGAAATTGACGAGGTTAGGGAAAATATTCGTACTCGGAATTCCATCTCACTGGCCGAATTATTAAAATTGATTGGTTGGGAAAGATTTAAGACGATTGTTGAGGGCTATATTGAAAAATGTGACGATCGCACTATTATTGACCTGGAGCAGCTGGAAACTATCCGCAATGGATTCCGCTTTGGCGGCTTAGAGGCTCTTTATTACCTGTTGACCAATAGTCATATCATGCAGGATTTCATGATGTTCCGGTCTGTCTTTCATCAGGGAACTATCTCTGTTAATGATAATGACTATATCAAAGCCGTTGGTCGTCATATGGGTTATGAAGAAGTAAACCAAAATTTCTTACTGGACAACCCCAAAGATGTGCTGGCGGAATTGATTGGCCAGCGTTATCAATATCGCGCTGGTGCTATCCACCATCAAATCGTAGCACTATTGCTCGATAGCCGTCATAACGTTGACACAAAAACTTTGTCTGAAATGGTTGCGATGATATTTCAGCAATCCTCTACAGATATTCTGGCTATATTTAATGTTTTAGAGTCCAGATTTGTTGATGCCGAATATTTCACCCAGTTAGTGATCTTTTCCTTGGGAGATAACCGCTATCTGGATAAGATGATCGCGGTGATTGAGGAACAGGAACGCAGCAGTATCGTCACGTCAATTGTTACGAAGATGATAGCTTTAATCTCACCTGAGATATCAGCCAATCAGAAAAATTATCGACAATTCATTGTCGAGCAAGGATTTAGTTTGATTTCTTTTGTGGAAGATAGCAATCTTCAACTATTTCTTAACAATATCAAACTTCTTGGTGTTATTTACCAAGATATTTCTTTACCGATCACTCCCTCTGAAACTCAGGCATTAACCTTTATCGCCGAAAATCAGATGTATACTCTGGATAAGAGAAATTACAGAGTTATCGTTGCTGGATTGTTACAATATGAAAATATACCTTGCGATCGGGTAGATGAGCTGCCGTGGTCATTACTGGAGAAGTACCAATTATCCAGCGTAAAAGAGTACGTGAATGACAATGTAGATATTTTTGTTCGGGAAATATTTATAGGTTCCAAAGAAAGTAGTGAGGCTATTGTATCGGTGCTTACCCACCCAAATTTAAGTGAAGAACTTAAAATTGTTATACTGAAAAATATGCAATTCACTGTGGCGGATTTACATGGTTTTCCAGAGCATATTGATGTTGATATGGATGAATTATCATACCATGATCTATTCTACCGCTACGATCGCGTAGCACCGGGTTGGGATGCTTTATTAAATTATATTTGCGAAGGGTGCAATCTTGAGATATTAACCAAGTATATTGAAGAACATGCTCAGATTTTGAGCCAAAAGGAAGTGGGCTTGGTTGATGGGGATCGTTATGATCTTCTTTACATGAAAGTTATTTGCAATGATAAGCTCAGTGATAGTGCATATTCCTCAGTGTTAAAACCAGTTTATATTAATATTCATCATTGGGATGAAAGGTTGAGTCTGGTTAACTTTCTGCGCCTGATAAAAAATAGCAAAGTAGAGTTGGATACAGAATCCTTTAAACAGGCAGTGCAATGTTTCATTTCGGACACTGCTAAGGGAAGTATTGAACCATTTGTACTGTGGTTTTCTCAATTTAAAGAAACCTTTTTCTCCGATACAGATTATTATCTTCGGGATGAGCATGACGATACTTTTCTTGAGGAAATGTTGGTTGCTATTCATAACTCCCAGTGCTTCACTTTTTCGGAAAAAGCCACGCTGCTGTTCAAATACCGTGAGCGTTACCATGAGTCCTTCCTTGATGAGCTAACTATCTCTAACGAAGGTTTACTCGCTATAATTGCGCTTTCTACTGATGATAATTTTTCCATGAATCTGATAGCCAGGCTGTTAAAAAATGGCTATCGCAGTCGAGTGGAGATCGCACGTCTGGTGGGCAGGCTTGAAGAAAAAGAATTCTCTAAGATATTTAATCAAAAAAGCGCAACACTGAATCTCA
The DNA here is from genome assembly GCF_058137865.1 of Erwinia sp. 009765445. NCBI lineage: Bacteria > Pseudomonadati > Pseudomonadota > Gammaproteobacteria > Enterobacterales > Erwiniaceae > Erwinia > Erwinia sp. 009765445. Next base: position 4,208 of record NZ_JBYUWC010000007.1, on the reverse strand, counting down.
GTAATGGTCAACAAGCGGAGCTATTCCTGTCTGCTTTACAGCAAGCTGGTCTTATTAAGAAATGGTCACTTCGGGAAGCAGGCAAATATCACGTACACTGCTGTTATGAAGAGGATGAGAACTACATTGATTGAGAATAAGGGCAACTGCCTTCTCCCGTTTCTATGCGGACGGGAGAAAAGGAGCTGTTCTGCATCTGAATAGCGCCACAAAAAGCAAGTTATGTGTTGTCCTACGGCAGCTACATGCTCATGAATGGCAAGTATAGAGGTATCAGGAACGGCTATATTAGCAGTTGTAATTAGCAGGACATGACATTTACTGGTAAAAGGCAAGCTCAGCGTAACACCAGTAATTAATTTTTATTTTTGGGTTTTTAGTTTTTCGATGTTTTATTGAGCGTTGGGGAGCACGCTGTCAGGCGATTCAGTCTGATGGAGTCTCCCTAATGAAATTACGCAATTTTCTCCTTCTGCCGGCATTGTTGCCGGTGTCCGTTCTGGCCAGCACGGTGGTATATACCGACAGCCAGCACTTGCCTGAAAATCTTTCCCCGGATGTCGTGGTTGTGTTGCTGGATGAACCTGAACGCCTGCAGGCGAAAGTGTTTGGCCAGCTTCCGGCTGACCCGGAGCTGGCAGCAATGCAGGCCAGGCAGGTGATGTCCTCCCCTCAGTGGCAACAAAAGCAGCAGCAACTGGTCACGGCATATCGCCAGGTAGGCCCCTTCGCTGGAACTCGTTTTAGGCTCCAGTACCGCTGATCTGGTGATGTTGAGTGGTTTAGACGCTCTGCTTTACTGGGTCAGCGTCAATATGCCGGACTATGCGGAAGGCGTTCCGGATCAGGAACCGATATTTCTGTCCCGCAATCATCTCGCATTACTGCGCGATGACATCCGCAACGGCTGGTTCTCGTCGTACAACAACGATCCGACCTACGGAGAGATGTTCTGTACCGAGTTGCAGCTGATTGCCGTGTGGGCGGAATACTGCATCCGTACGCTGGATATGGAGCGGGAAAGTGTTTTCCTGTTTGCGATCTGGTAAGTGCTGATTCGTCTTAACTCTTCAGCGGTGCTGTAACGCCGCCTGAATAACACCAACCCGGCAGGGAGACCTCCTGCCGGAGGCCCCTGTCTTTCAGGAGTGCGAATATGCTGCGTTTTCACGGAAAAGACCTTAAAGCTGTTTTGACCGAGTCCTTAAGTAACGACAGGCCTGTGGTACTCACCTGTGACGTAACCGTGTCTTTGTCCGTTCAGGATGGCGAACGTTTCCGTTCGCCCCCCGGACGTGAAGACCAGTTACGGCACCAGGCATTTGCAGATGGCTGTCATCCCGACAGGGATCAGGGATGGGCTACGCTGGCCCCTGTGCTGGTCGACAATGCTGTTTTCACTAAACCTCTCGTCCTGACGGAAGGGCGTATATGGGACATGCTGACGAAGAATCATCAGCTCACTCTGATGCTTTCAGAGAACGATATTGCGGTATACAGCGGTGAACGGCGTTATGTGCCAGTGGCCGGTTACCGGGATCTGACGGACAGGCTGCATGTGACAGCCTCCGGGCATTTTACTGCCTGCAGCAGTCGCAGCGAGCTGAAGTGCTGGCGTATGACAGCATTGCGGTTGCTTGAGGATGCTCGTCCCGTTGTGTGCCGTCATGCCAGACCTGCAGACCATAACCGGTTTTTGATTGCCGCCCATCATCTGCAGCGCCGGACAGAATGTGTTTCACCTGACGGGGCGCTGCTGCTTCTGAGCGCCTGATTTAACGACCACCCGCCTGCGGCGTGCCTCACACCCGCAGGGGAGGGGCACGCCTGTTTTAAGGAGTGCTCCATGAAAACTGATAACCGCAAAACCACTGCCACGGTTTGTAAAAAGCCGGCGGCATGCAAAACCTCCTCCTCCGGCAAACGTCGCCAGGCAGGAACGGCCGCGACGCTCACTGGCAGCGGCGATATTTATCGTCTGGTCACTGACCGGATAATTGTCGCGCTGGAAAACGGTATACCCCCCTGGCGACGGCCGTGGTGAAACGCGCAGCAGAGGATAAACACCCTGATGCCGGTCAACTCGCTTACCGGCCGGGACTACAGTGGCGTGAATGTTCTGCTGCTGTGGCTCGCGGCTGAAGAGCGCGGTTTTACCAGCGACCGCTGGCTGACATACAACCAGGCACAGGAGGCCGGAGGTCAGGTCCGCAAGGGCGAAACCGCCACGCTTGCGGTGATATACCGCGACTGGACAAAGCAGGCAGAAGACAGCAACGGCAATAAGCTGTTTGATGCTGACGGTAAGCCGCAGATGGAAACGGTGCCGATGTTGCGCTAGTTTCCTTTGTTCAATGTTGAACAGTGCGATGATCTTCCCGACCAGGTATGTGGCACTGCCACCGTCACCCGGCCGCAGGAGGATTTCGCTGGTGTCAGTCCGGCACAACTGCAGCAGGTCCTGTCGGTGGTGAATGCCACCGGCGTGCAGTTTTCACCCCGGCCGCAGAACCGGGCGTATTACCGTGCCGCCACAGACCAGATAGTGCTGCCCCTGACATCGCAGTTTGATGCTGAGGGTGACTACTGGTCAACGGTGCTTCACGAGCTGGTGCATGCCAGTGGCCATGCGAAGCGACTGAACCGTGAAGGGATAACTCGGGCGTCAAAGAAATTTGGCGACCCGGTGTATGCCTTCGAGGAGTTGATAGCCGAAATTGGCAGTGCCTTTCTGTGCGCACATCTCGGGATAACCGGTGATTTGCAGCATGAAAGTTATGTTGACGGATGGCTGTCAAAACTGAAATCCGACAAAAAGGCGCTGTTCAGTGCCTGCCGGCAGGCCCGGGAAGCGTCGGAATATTTGCTCGCGCCACTCAACCGTCAGGCTGAAACGGCGTAATTAATCTACCGGGTGACGGCAGTAATACAACCGTCACTCTCCCGTGAGGGCATTGTTCCTCACGGGACGATGCCCTCTTTTTTTATTGAAAAAAGGAGTATCAACTTATGTCTGAATGGTGCCAGAACCGTTTTGAAATTACCGGTAAATCTGTCTGTATCGATGTGTTGTTGCAGTGGATAAACGGTGCAGACACGCCGCGTTATCGCCACGCAATACTGCAGAGTATACAGCTGTTCCTGGCAGGGTGTGCGGGGATACTGAAACCGGTGCGAACTGTCTCGTACATCCCCTTTCAGGGGCTGGTTCGTCATGGTGTCGGGCAGTCAACGGCCGCTAACCTTGCGTTTGAGCAGTGGCTGGAGCTGCTGCAGAAAGACGTGGCGCTGGATACGGAGACTATACGCCGGATTGACCGGCTGTATCACCAGTCCTGCCTGGGGGCGCTGAAGTGGGAAAATATCCCTCAGGCGTCACGGGACATCATGGCTATGCTGATGAAAAGGCAGTATGCGGACTGGTTCGGTCTGGCCGGCCTGAACGATGAGCCTGATGCTGCGGTTTGCTGGGAACGTCTGCGGGAATACCCGGAACGGTCGCAGCCCTGCGATATGCTGATGGTTATTCCGACGCGGCTGGCCACAGAGCTTAATGGCTCCGGTGGGCTGCTGACGGGAGTATCCACAACGTTGAGCTTCTACAGCCGCATTTACGGGATGGAGTGGCCAGCCGGGCATAATGTAAACCTGCACCGCCATGCCGCTAACGGGTTAACGTTGCGGCTGGATTCTCCATGGTATCCGCCGTCAGGTGAGGTGGTGGCCGGTATTTCCGCTCTCTTTGAGTGTGAAGTGCGACATACGTACAGCGAACCGGTCAGCGGCCTCAGTGGTTATGACTGTTATGACCTCGGGGCGCATGTGGATGGCCACCAGGGGTTGCCGGTGGACACTCTACAGTCCGCGCCGGCTCGGTATCTGGTCAGTAGTGAACAGCCGCATCCTGAGCCGGAGACGGCTGGTTACAGCGAAGTCCGTGGATAACCGGTTTCTGACCATTTAACCGCGCTGCAGCCTTCACCGGCTGCAGCTTTTTTACCCTCAGGGGAACACTGTTCTCCTGCCCGGGATACGTGTTCCTCTTTTTTATGGAGAATGCGTATGGCCGGTTTTATTGACCATGAAAAAGCGTTTATCTCACTTTTTAATCAGACCGCACGATATCATCACTGTCAATACCATTCAAATAGTGACCCACCCTGCCAAAGTAAAACTGACCCACCCCTGTCAGTGGTTAGCCAGAAACG